>JAVHRE010000263.1:0-3038 GCA_036171495.1 Bacteroidales bacterium | reverse complement strand
CTTAGGATCTGGTGCCTCACGGCGTGGGGGTTCGAGTCCCTTCACCCGCACAAAAAGAAACCGTAAATAGCTAATTTAAAGCTGTTTGCGGTTTTTTATTAGCCGTTTTAGTCCGTATTTAGTCCACAATGTGTATTGGAATAGGATTAATTGAAATTTGATATATCAATAAAATCTAAATATTTGTTGAGGTGTTCACCTCTGCGGAATGGTCTAATATCAATGATTTGATTTTTAATTTGATAACATTTCGTTTATAACCCTTTGGACATGTTCCGCTTCGTTTTCAACTTTTATTATCTTGAAGATTGTATCAAAAGTATAATAATTAGTATTTACCACTAATGCCCCAAAAGAGTTTTTTGCTCTGCATTTATTACTTAATTCATAGCCTACAAATTCTTTTTTTGCAGATTTTATTCGCTCAAGGGTTTTTTCAAACAATGCTTTATCTTTTTCGTTGGAGGGTTTTGTTGAATCTATATCCATTGATGCCTTCATAAATAATAAATCCATTGTATCCTTACAGTAACTCTCACTATAATCAATTCTTTTTTTCAATTCGCCAAAACCAATGCTTTCATAACTTTTTGGATCATTAAAATTTGCTTGTACGTATTCGGAAATTGATTCCTTAGCTTTTTCAATATCGCTTTTTATTTTGACATTAGAAGTACCACAACCAAGGGTAAAAAAAAGAATGGTACTTAAAACTATTGCTTTTGTTTTCATTTCAATAAAGTTTATGTTTCAAGTAAAAATACAATTATTTTACAGACACACTACAAAGGGATTTTACTAAATCCAATGTTATAAGTTTTTACTTGGTCGCCTTTAGATGTTAAATCTGTTTCCGATTTTTTAGGTACAAAATATTGGGCGTACTTGGCAAACAGTTCTAAATATTGCGCTGGGTTCTTCTCTCTCACCTCATCAAATGCAGATGCAATATAAGGTACTTGCAATTCTAAGGTAGATAAAAATATCTCTCTTGCCGTTTGTGTTATTTTATTTTGCGCTCCCTGTGGTTTTCCTTTAGGATTACCGGAGTGTCCTTTTTTAAATCCTTTCATTTTTTTATTGTATTTAGTTGTTATTATCAGTTAGATTGAAATATTTATTTTAATTGAGAAAAAGAAAAATTTTGAAAAAATTACATTTTAAAAGATTTTTTTAAAAGATATTATTAAAAGGTATTACTAAAAGATATTATTAAAAGATATTATTATAGGTGCTGTAAGTTTGTAAATTCATTGCTGTTGTATTTTTGATGTATTTTGAAACTGTTTGCTAATTTCTTATTATAGGTGCTGTCATGGTGCTGTTTTACTGTATAGGTGCTGTCATGGTGTTTTTTTGTTGGTATCATTGTCATTAGTACTCTTTTCGTTTAAGAATTAAATTTTTATAGTCATGGCTAAAAGTCAATTCTATTTCAGGCAGTAACTTTTTTTTAATGATGTATTTTATTGCTTCAATATTTTCTTGTTTCATACCCTCCATTTTATAATCTCCGTTTGGTTTGTCTTTTATAAGAGCAATGTTATACTTTATTATTTCGGGTGTTGCTGTTGGTTCGTATAACCTTTTGAGTGCTTCCTTCCGGGCTTCCGCCTCAATTGTTTGATAGTTTTTTTCAATGTATTTTTTTCTTTTCTTTTCAGCTTCAAAAATTAAATCTGTTAATTCTAAATCAAACGAAACATAAAAGCCCCGGGTGTGTTTGCCATACATTTTTAATTTCCAATTTCGAGAAAGTTCTTTTTTTACTTTATCTAAATGATAACGATTATTATATTTTTTCAATGGTTCGGGCAAATCTTCAATTTCTTTTACGGTGGCTTTTCCTGCCATTCTTACTAATAAATAGTTGTCAGTAACCTTGCAGTAAGGTTTAAACAAAAGAATGCTTCTAATCGCACAAAAACCACATAGAACTGCCAATTCAAAATCTGTTTTATCATTCTTATAGAAGTCAAACCATAAATCTTTTTTAATGCTTGCTTTCGGGCTTTTTGCCGGGGTGTTCGTAAATAACTTTTTACCGTTTTCCAAAACACGTGTAGCGTTGGCAGTAGCTTCAAAATATTTCAAAGCTGAATTTATTTTATCCTTAATGCTTCCATTGTCAAGTGAAACCGCTTTTGCATAGACTGAATAATCAAAAATATTGTCAAGTACTTTTATTTTGTTTTCAAAAATTCCATCAATAAAACAGATAGGAAAATTGAAATATGTATCTTTGTCTTTCATTGTAATTCTTTTTTAAAGTCCGTTGTATCTGCAAAGTTTAGCGGACTTTTATTTTTAAATTAATTGTAAATAAAAATTATAGAAGGTTTCAAAGTCTTTAGCGACAAAGTAAATCCCCCCGGCTTTCTCAATTGCCTTTTGATATTCTTTTTGTTTATCGCTTTGTTTGTCCGCTCCAATCTTCACCTCCACTTTTACAGATTTACCCTGTATAGTTGCTGAAATGTCGGCAGTTCCATTTGTGCCAGTACCGGGAATAAATTTGATACTGCCTATTGTCAGGGCGTTTCCTAAAATGTCTTTTACAGTTTTCCGATTGTCTAACTGTCTGCCTGTATTGCTTATCCGTTCGGCTTGGTTGCCAGTTAGATTAATAAAATCAATTATACATTTCGTTAATCCATTGGCGGAGGTGTCGGAATACTTAACTTTTGGTAGCGCAAATCCTGGGACTGTTGGGTGCTTATCTTTTAACTTTCTAAAAGCTAATGCAGAAAGTATTTTCATTCCTTCCATATTAAAACAAAGTTGGTTGAATATTAACAGGGAATAAATCGGGATTGCAAGAAATAAACCATGCCTTAAAACCAGTTATTTTACAAGTCTTTTTCTCAATCTCTTTGAGTAACCCTCTTTTTTCAAGGTCGGATTTGTAGCGACAAATATTTTTTTGATAAATCCCGGTTGCATCTGAAACCATTGAGGCGGTTGCGACGTGTTTACTTAAATATAAGCTGTAACTTTTTTTCATACGGAATATAAATTTTAGTTAAAACACAACCGCA
>JAVHRE010000262.1:0-3054 GCA_036171495.1 Bacteroidales bacterium | reverse complement strand
ATTAAAAAATAAATTAAATGAATTACGATGTAATTATTATCGGAGCAGGAATAGTAGGGTTGGCATCTGCACTTAAAATAAAAGAACAAAAGCCTGAACTTAATGTTTTAATCCTTGAAAAGGAAAATAGGATAGCTGCTCATCAAACAGGCAATAATAGCGGTGTAATACATTCCGGAATTTATTATAAACCGGAAAGTTTAAAAGCAATAAATTGCCATAAAGGGTATAAAATGCTCCTTAAGTTTTGCGACGAAGAAAAAATTCCTTATGAACTTTGTGGAAAACTAATTGTTGCAATTTCTGAAAATGAAATTCCTCGTCTCGAAGCTCTTTATCAGCGAGGCTTAGAAAACGGTTTAACAGAAATAATAAAAATCACCACCGCTCAAATAAAAGATTATGAGCCCTATGCAAAGGGAGTTGCTGCAATACATGTACCTTATACCGGTATAATTGATTACACTGTTGTTTGCGAAAAATATCTCGAGATTTTTAAAAACCGTTTTGAAGGTGAAATCCTGTTTAAACATAAAGTAACTAATGTTATTGAAAAAGAAAACGAAACAGTTGTAATTACACCGCATGGCGAATTCAAATCAAGGCTGGTTGTAAATTGCAGCGGTTTATATTCCGATAAAGTTGCAAAATATACTTTTCCCAAACTAGATGTAAAAATTATTCCTTTCCGTGGTGAATATTATACTTTGTCAAAAGAAAAATCGGGTATGGTAAAAAACCTTATATATCCTGTTCCCGACCCTGCCTTCCCGTTTTTAGGTGTGCATTTTACCCGCCGTATTGACGGTAAAGTTGAAGCCGGACCAAACGCAGTTTTTGCTTTTAAACGTGAAGGATACAAAAAAACAAGTTTTAATTTTTCTGAAGCATGGGAGTCGCTCACTTGGAGAGGGTTTCAAAAAGTAATGTGGAAACATTTGAGTATGGGATTTGGTGAATATTACCGTTCGTTCAACAAAAGAGCTTTTACACACGCTTTGCAAAAACTCATTCCTTCACTAACCATTAATGATATTGTTAAAGGTGGTGCAGGCGTTCGTGCTCAGGCATGCACGCGTACAGGTTCGCTTGTTGATGATTTTTTAATTTATGAAAATTCGGGAGTAATTAATGTATGTAATGCACCTTCTCCTGCTGCAACTGCATCTCTTGCAATTGGTGAAGCTATTGCAAATATTACAATTAAACATTTGTAACGATTAATATATTTTAACTTTGTTACAATATGTATTTAAAATTTATTAATAATTTGCGGAAATATATTTTTACATTGTTGTCCGATTAAATTGTTTAAAAACTTATGAAATCGCCCAGTTCTTTAGCTCTGATATTAATGTCGCCCCTACAGGGCTTTGTTTTTTTGTTTTAGTTTTTTACCATAATATCGCCTCTTACGAGGCTCATTTTATTCAATAAATTATCCCTTAGGGATAACATTATGGTAAAAAATATAACAACTAAAACAACAAAGTGCCGTAGGTACGATACAATATATTGTTATAAATTAGTCGGACAGTACTGATAATTTTATTAAAAATGAAAAAAATATTTTTTATTTGTTTAGGTTCATTATTGTTGAATATCAATAATATAATTGCACAAAAAGATACTGTAAATGTGCAAGATGATTTACTTAGTTCATTAACATCTGATAGTAGTAATCAGGAAAAATTGCTTCCCGACCATATAATATTAACTCAAAGAATATTATGGGGGAAAAAAGGATTGATGCGAAATTTTAATGCATTTGAGTTAACACCCGAAAAAAGAGCACACGAATTAAAAATTCGTAGAACAATGTTAGTGTTTCACCAAATGATGGGTGCATTAACTTCAATGGGAATGATCGCTCAAGGAATAGTTGGCTCAAAATTATACAATGGCGATAGAAGCTTAAAAGATTTGCACGGAGGTTTAGCTGTAGGAGTTGATATTAGTTACTTCACTACAGCTTCACTTTCTTTATTTGCACCACCAAAAATGCTGAATGAACGCAAAGGATATAGCAGCATAAAAGTTCATAAATGGCTTGCTGTTATCCACATGACAAGTATGCTCGCAACAAATATATTAGCCAGTCAAGTTGAAACTGAAAGAAGACAATTACCAAATAAGCATACTTTACAAATGAGAAAATGGCATAAAGCGGCAGCGTTTACTGCTTTTGGAGCGTTTCTTGCTGCCGAAGTAATAATTAAATTTTAAATAAAATGAAAAAATTGAGCTTAATTACAATCAGTCTATTTTTGATTATTTCTATTATTTCTGCTCAAAATACAGTAAAATATAGTGCTGATAAAACTCAATCGTATGTAACTTATGCTATGTCGCATCCCTTGCACGAATGGGAAGGAACAAGCAAAAATGTTCTTTCTGTGCTTTTATTAAATCCTGATAATAAGCAAATTGTTAAAGTGGCTGTATCAATACCTGTTTCAACTTTCGATAGCCAAAACGCAAATCGCGATTCGCACATGCTCGAAGTTCTTGAAGGACTTAAGTTTCCTGCTGTTACTTTTACAAGTACTTCAATAATAAATGATGGAAATAAATTAACCGTTACAGGAGATATTGTTTTTCATGGTGTTACAAAGTCAATAACTTTTGAAGCAACCACAAAAACAACCGACCGGCAAATTGAAATTAACGGTGCTTTTATTGTAAAAATGTCTGATTTTAAAATCGAAAATCCTTCGCTAATGGGAATTCCAACTAAAGATGAAATAAATTTAAAGTTCTTAGTAGTTTATAAACCTAAATTGTAAATCAACTCAAAACATCATACTATAAAAGATTCTTCACTAATCGTTCAGAATGACAAAAAGGAAAACTTACAAAATGATGCAACCTTCACAAAAACTGCATTCACCATTAATTTTACTTGTTTTATCAATTACAAATAATTTTCGTAACTTATTATAATTATTTCGTACAACGTATCTTAATATTGATAAATATTTTCACTTTTGTAAGCAAAAATGTTTTACTTTTATAATAAATATGCGTAAAAATAATTAACTTTGAATGTTAAAA
>JAVHRE010000261.1:0-15009 GCA_036171495.1 Bacteroidales bacterium | reverse complement strand
CTTTTTGGTTGTTACTTTTTTTACAATAGCTTTTGGTTTAGTTACCTCCTTTTTGATAGTTGCTTTTTTTACAGTAGCTTTTGGTTTAGTTACCTCTTTTTTAACAGATGTTGTTGTTTTAGTTTTTGGCTTAGACAAAGATGCTGTTTCCATTTCAGGCTTTTCTGCAGCTTTTGGTTTTGCAACCTCTTTTTTAACAGATGTTGCTTCTTTTATTTCTACAACATTTTCTTTTACAATCTCTTGTGCAGCAACTTCAACTTCGGTATTAGTTTTAACTTCAACTAATTTTTTGTGAAAAACTTCTGGTTTTACTTCTTTTTTAGATTTAAAAGTAATTGATAATTTCTTTTTACGAGGTCTTCTAACACCAAAAGAGCCAAGTATAATTTTTCCTCTACGCGATTTTTTATCACCTTTTCCCATAACAATATGTATTTGGTTAATGATTTATTTAAGTCAAAATTAAACAATTATTTACAAATAAAATAATTTTTATAAAAAATTATTTTGTTGATTATATTATTTCGAAAAAATAACATTACACAATATTTTTGTAACTGCTTGTTCGTGTTTGTTTTAAATAACGTATCGTAATCCGATAGCGAGCAGAACATAAATCTAAAATCAATATAATTTTTTATCATTTTTATTATTTATAACTATCTTTAACGTTTAAAATTTTGCATTTATGTTGAAATTTGTTTTTTCATTGATAATTATATTTTTTACATTTTTTGATATTGTAGCACAAGAAAAATGGACACTCGAAAAGTGTATTAACTATGCAATTGACAATAATATACAAATTAAAATGCAAGACCTGTCTGTACAAAATGCCAATCAAGCATATCTAAAAAGCAAAATGTTGTTTTTACCAAACCTGAATGGCTCGGCAAGTCAGAATTATACACTTGGACGTTCAATTGATGCTTTGACAAACGAGTTTGCCGAAAACAATGTTAGTTCTAATAATTTTTCTTTATCAAGTTCGGTTACTCTTTTTAATGGTTTTCAAAACATTAACACATTAAAGCAAAATTCACTTAATTTTCAAGCAAGTTTAGAAGATTTACAAAAAGCAAAAAATGATATTTCACTTAATATAGCTTCGGCATTTTTGCAAATTTTATTTAATGACGAACTTTTATTTGTGGCACAAAATCAAGTAGAACTATCAAAACAACAGGTAGATAGAAACAAAAAACTATACGATGCAGGTTCTATTGCACAGGGAAATTATTTAGATATGGGATCGCAACTTGCATCAGACGAAATGCAATTAGTAACTGCTGAAAATCAGCTTTCTATGTCATATTTAACTTTGTATCAAATTTTAGAATTAAATTTTAACGATAGTTTTGAAATCGAAAAACCCGAAATATTAGAACCGGAAACAAATATCACAATTCCAACACCCGAAGAAATTTATCAGGAAGCTGTTCAAAAACTTCCGCAAATTCGTAGTGCCGAGCTAAAAATGAAAAGTGCCGAAAAAGGTTTTTTAATTGCCAAAGGATATAGAAGTCCTAAACTAATTTTAAACGGAGTTTATTCTACAGGTTATTCGTCGCAAAGACAGAATGTTTCTGGATTTACGATAGGTGATCCTATTGTTACAGGTTATTATATTAACAGTTTAGGAAATTATGAAAATGTTTATTCTCCAACTTATAATTACAATTATTCTACTCCATCTTTTAGTAGTCAACTTAATGATAACAAAAGTAAAAGTATTTCTTTCGGCTTAAGTATTCCAATATTTAACAACTGGCAGGCAAATTATTCTATAAGCTCTTCTAAAATTAATGCACTAAATTCAAAATACTCTTATGATTTAGCCGAGAAACAGTTACAAAAAGAAATTCAACAAGTTTATGCAGATGCTACTGCAGCATTAAAAAAATATTTTGCTGCAAAAAAATCAGTAACCGCCTCGCAAGAATCGTTTCGTTATATTCAACAAAAATTCGATGTGGGATTAATAAATTCAGTTGATTTTAATCTTGCAAAAAATAATCTTGCAAAAGCCCGCTCCGAGCTAATTCAAGCAAAATACGAATATGTTTTTAGAATTAAAATTCTTGATTTTTATCGCGGTGTTCCAATTAAACTTTAAGTTATAACATTATGCTAAACATAAAAAAATCTTTCAAATATTTAATTATTGTTACGGTAATTTTGATAATTACAGCTATTGTCGGAAAACGTTTAGGATGGTTTGGAAATAATATTGAATACGAAATTAATACAGAAAAAGCAACAAAACGTACAATTGTTGAAATAATTACTGCAAACGGTAAAATTCAACCCGAAACCGAAGTAAAAATAAGTTCCGATGTATCGGGCGAAATCGTTGAGCTTAATGTTAAAGAGGGTAATGAAGTTAAAAAGAACGATTTGTTATTAAAAATTAAACCGGACACTTATATTTCAACTTTAGAACGAATGGAAGCATCGCTTAATTCGGCAAAAGCAAATTTAGCAAATAGTAAAGCTCGTTTAGCTCAGGTTGAAGCACAATTTACTCAGACTGAACTTACATACAACAGAAATAAAAAACTTTTCGACCAAGGTGCTATATCTCAATCCGATTACGATAATGCACAGTCTGCTTATGAAATGGGCAAAGCCGATGTAGAAGCAACAAAACAAAATGTTGTAGCAGCCGATTTTACAGTAAAAAGTTCAGAAGCATCACTTAAAGAAGCTAACGAAAACTTAATTAAAACAAGCATTTACGCTCCAATGACAGGAACAATTTCTAAACTTAGCGTTGAATATGGAGAAAGAGTTGTTGGAACAATGCAAATGACGGGTACCGAATTATTAAGAATAGCCAATTTAAACGTAATGGAGGTTAAAGTTGATGTTAATGAAAATGATATTGTTCATGTAAAATTAAACGATACAGCCACTATTGAAGTTGACGCTTATCCCGATCAAAAATTTAAAGGGTTGGTTACTTCAATTGCAAATTCTTCCAATTCAACAAGTAGCACAAGTCTTGTTTCAGCCGACCAGGTTACAAATTACGAAGTAAAAATCAGAATTTTGCCTGAATCATATAAAAACCTGATTCCTAAAAATAATCCTAAATTTTATCCGTTTCGTCCAGGGATGTCGGCAACTGTAGATATTCAAACAAAAATAGAAAGAAAGGTTTTATCTATTCCTATTCAATCTGTTACAACCCGTATAGATTCTACAAAAAATAAAATGGCAAAAATGGCAAAAAAAACAAATAACGAACAAGTTGAGAAAAAGGAAGATAACGACTTTAAAGAATATGTATTCAAATTTGATAACAACTCGCATACAGTTTCGATGCTTCCTGTAAAAACAGGTATTCAAGACAATAATTATATTCAAATAATTAGTGGCATTAGCGAAAACGATGAAGTAATATCGGCGCCATATAGTGTTATAAGTAAAAAACTTAAAGATAAATCGAAAGTAAAAAAAGTAGCTCCCGAAGCATTATTTTCGAGCGAAAAGTAATTTATTGTAACAACATGCCTAACATTTTAGCAATAGAAACTTCAACAACAGTTTGTTCGGTTGTATTATACTCAAATAATACAATTGTAGCAGTAAAAGAAAGTTCCGAACCTAATGCTCATTCCCGATTACTTACCGTATTAATTAACGAAATTTTAACAGAAAATGATTTTCCTATTAACAACATTGATGCTTTTGCTGTAAGCATTGGTCCAGGCTCATATACAGGTTTAAGAATAGGCGTTTCGGTTGCAAAAGGATTGTGTTATGGCTTATCGAAACCGGCAATCGCAGTAAGTACTTTAAAAGCAATGGCTAAACAATTTATAAACAATAATTATGATGTAACAAATAACACAAATATACTACTTTGTCCAATGATAGATGCACGAAGGTTAGAGGTTTACACTGCACTTTACGAAACTAAATTAAAAGAAATTTTATCGCCTCGTCCTTTAATAATTGATGAATTGAGTTTTAATGTTCATTTAAAAAATCAGAAAATGTTTTTCTTTGGCGATGGAGCCGAAAAATGTAAAAATATAATTAATTCCGAAAACGCATATTTTGACAGTTTCACTAAACCCTCTGCTATTGCCGTTGCTCAAATTGCACAGGAAATGTACAATAAAAAACAATTTGCAGATGTGGCATATTTCGAACCATCTTACCTTAAAGATTTTATAGCAATTAAATCAACAAAAAAATTGTATTAATAAAATTATTTATATTTACGGCATACGATTTGAAAAAAATCGCAAAATGAACAATATGCTTAAATATATTTTTTTATTAACAATTGTACTGCCACTTTCGCTTTTTGCACAAGTCAAAAACGAAGAAATTCCTAACACCGCCTATAAACCGGGCGAACAATTAAAATATTTGGTGCATTTTGGTTTTATTGATGGAGGAGTTGCAAGTTTATCTTTAGAAGAATTACAGGTTGGCGATAAAACTATACATCATGCAAAAGCTATTGGCAAATCAGTTGGGATAACCGACAAGCTTTTTAAAGTTCGCGATGTTTACGAAACTTTTATTGATGCAAATAACGGGTTACCTGTAAAGGCTATAAGAGATATTTCCGAAGATACATATAAATATTATGATGAGGTTTTGTTTAACAGAAAAGAGAACTTTGTTATTACAAAACGTAATGGAAAAGTAAAAGTTCCGAATAACACCATAGATGTTCTATCTGCTTTTTATTACGCCCGTCGTGCAATGTTTAATAATTTAACAAAAGGCGATGTGATAACAATGGGCACTTATTTTGATGATGATATGTTTACACTCGAAATCAGGTACAAAGGAACCGAAACAATTAAAACCAAATTAGGAAAAATTAATTGTTTAAAATTCTCGCCAGTTGTAGAACCCGGTAGAATTTTCGATACCGAAGATGACGTTACTGTTTGGATATCTAACGATAAAAACTTTTTGCCAATTCGTATTCAGTTCGATTTAACGGTTGGCAATTTAAAGTGCGATTTGATAGAATATCAAAACATTAAAAATAACTTTGCCATTATTAAATAGTGTTTGTTATAAGCTATAGGATTTTTTCTATATTTACAATTGGCACGTTTTTTATTAAATTTGACAAGAAAAAACAAAACGACAAAACATTGTTACAGTTATTTTCTTTTCCATTCCAATATTTTTATTAGGACAATCTGAAATTGACACTATTTCGATAGATTCTGTGTTTTCCAAAAAGATTCATGGAGAATATTTATATTTTAATATTAATGATTCTATTAATCCAATAACCAACGCATTTATTATTGAATATCACCCGGATTGTAAAAGCAAACTCCAATTAATAATTTAATGGCGATTTATTATTAGTCAATGTTTCGTTCGGACTTTTTATAAATCACTTTCCTGTTTTTCAAATAATCAATAACAAAGTGGAAGCAGTTTTCGTGTTTTCCTACCAGTTCAGGTGGAAATACTCCCTTTTCGGTAAATAACCCCTGTAGAATTAATTCTGCACCGGCTGTTCCGGTAAACCCTGTTGTCCGAGCCATAGAAGATATTCTTTCGGAATCATCATATTTATCGAATAAATCGTAAACAATTTCTTTTGCTTTGTTGTTTTCGTTCCCTTTTACTTTTACCCTCATCACTGTAAATTCATGTTCGTTGGGATGCAGTTTCCATTTTTTAAATAAAAGGCTTGTAGTGAAATCGAAAGGAACTATTTCATTGCCTTTTACATTTATTTTTTCGTTACTGAAGAATCCTGTTTCCATTAATGCTTTTATTAAACGGATATGCCCTGGATAACGGAGAGTTTTTTCTTTCATATTTGGAACACCGTTCAATGTAAAAATGAGAGAACGTAAACCATCGGTATTAAAAGCTTCCAGCGTACCTATTCCATCAAAATCCAGAAGTTCAGAATCGCTCATGGCAGGTTTTGTTACCATGTAACCGTTTTCGACATAGCGGGCAGGGCGGGTATATTCTTCAATAACATCAACGGGCGAAAAAGGAGCTTTATATTCGAATGGAAACGTTCTGGTTTCGGGTAATCCGCCTACCATATATTCAAAATCTGTGATTTTCATGCGTGCATGATAGTAACCTGCAATCAGGTTGGGCATTCCGGGAGCCACACCCATATCGGCAATTCCTGTAACATTATACTTTTTTGCCAGTTCATCTAATTGTAAAATGTCTTCAGGCATAAATGAAATGTCTATAAAATTTTTTCCTGAAGTAATGATTGTCTTTAGTGTTTGAAAACCTAAAAATCCGGGTACTGCAGAAACAACCAAATCGAAATCTTTAATAATTCCGGTAAGATTATTTGTGTCCGATAAATCTGCTTCAATTGTCTTTATTTTTGGGTTTCCCAAGTTTGACAATGCTTCTTTACTCTTATCAGCAGAAGCTACTTCATGTTTTTTAGCGAGGTCTAAAGCCATTGCCCTGCCAACCATGCCGGCTCCGAGAACGATAATTTTACTCATAATTTTTTTGTAATTAATTTCTTTACATTTAATTGTGAAATTATAATAATATTTTCAAATTCAGAAAATTATTTGGGCAATTGAGTTAAAAATTCGTTATACGCTTTTACAAAATTTTCGAGATGAAGCAGCATGTTTTTAGTTTCGTGCATAATACCGAGATAAAGCATAGTTGTGCGTGTATTAATTTCGGAATCTTTAATGTTTTTAAATTGCACGTTTCTATGACTATCAATAAACATTACAAGATTGTTTATTCGTTGTTGAATTACTGATACTTCGATGGTTTTATTATTAATTTGTTCAATTACAAATGCGAAAAGTTCTTTAATTTGTTTTTTAATTAGTTTAAGTTCGTTAAATTGCTCCGAAGGTATTGGGTTGTGAACATTATTTACATGTGTAAACGCAGGAAGAGTAATATAATTAAGACAATATCCTGTTTCTCTGACGTAATCGTAAATTTGAATAGAATTTGTTCCCGAAACAAATAAATTTCTATTTAAATTTTTAAATGTGTTTATCGCTCTTGTTTTCAACTTTTTGGTTTGTTTATTCATATTACTTACATCTTTTGAAAGTTTTTTAAGCAACTTCCTGTTTTCATCATCGAGAGCATCAATAGTTTCAGAAAATATTTCCGGAATTTTATTGATAATTTCGAGAGCTTGATTGTTTGTAAGTTCCGATAATTCTGTGGAAGTTTCGGGCAAATACGCTTCAACAGCTTCATTTTCAGTATTTTCTTCTTCGAGTTTTTTGTGCATAATTTTGGTTTTAAGTAAAAGAAATACTGAAAAAGCAACCATTGCAACAACTCCAAAAACACCACCAAAATATAAAATTAACGCCACAATAGCAGCAACCATAAATGCAATAAATGCTGTAAAAAACCAACCACTAATAACAATAGCCACACCTGTAATTCTATAAACAGCCGACTCGCGTCCCCATGCACCATCAGCTAAAGATGTGCCCATTGCAACCATAAACGTAACATAGGTTGTTGATAACGGGAGTTTTAAAGATGTGGCAGAAGCAATTAAAATACTTGCAACAACAAGGTTTACCGAAGCTCTGATTAAATCGAATGAAGCATTTGAATCTTCTTCATTTCGAATATCAGTATTGTCAACTTTTGCAAACCGTTTACCAAAAAAAGTAAAGACAGATTTTGGTAAAATTGTTTCTAATCCTTTTTGAATTGTTACAGCACTTTGAACAAGTGTTCGAGCCATTAATGAAGAACCCCAACGTTCTTCACCTTCGCTTTGGCGACTAAGTTGTACCGTAGTTTGAACAACTGTTCGGGCTTTTCGCGACAAAAATATTGTAACAACCATAATTAATCCTGCAATAAGCAAAAAATAAATATCAGTTGGAACATCGCCTTTCAAGCCAATCATATTATATGTGTCGGCATTTGCTCCCGAAGCATGCCAAAGTTGGTACGATTTATATCCAGCCATTGGCGCACCAATAAAATTCACTAAATCGTTTCCGGCAAAACTCAATGCTAATCCAAAAGTTCCTGCAAGTACAACAAGTTTAAATACGTTTAGTTTAAATAACCAGTACAAAATTTGCAGAATAATAGTAATAATAACAAATGCTCCAATAATAATCAGCAATTTATTTTCGGAAATCCATGCTTTAGCTGATTGAGCAATAAAAGAAGTGTCATTTAATCCCTTTAACATTATAAAAAGTAAAATAGCTGTAAGTGCAACACCTCCAAATATTCCGGAAGTGTATTTTACGTTTTTCTGATAATTAAATGTGTAAATTAGTCTTACAATATACTGAACCGCAGTTCCAACAATAAATGCAACAACAACCGAAATAAGAATACCCGAAATTATTGCTAAAGCTTTTTCGGTGTTGATATAATTACCTAAATCGCTTATAGAATGATTTGTTTTAATAATTTTAATTACTGAAACCGCAACTGCAGCACCAAGCAAGTCAAAAACTATTGAAACGGTAGTAGAAGTAGGTAAGCCAAGAGTATTAAAAAAATCAAGCAAAAGAACATCGGCAATCATTACAGATAAAAAAATTATTATTATTTCGGAGAACACAAATTGTTCGGGGTTAAAAATACCTTTTCGGGCAACTTCCATCATCCCCCCCGAAAATAATGAGCCAATTACTACACCAACAGATGCAACAATTAATATAACTCTGAACGATGCTGCTTTTGAGCCAACAGCTGGTCCTAAAAAATTAACTGCATCGTTAGCTACACCTACCGTTAAGTCGGTAACTGCGAGTAATCCGAGAATAATAATAATTGCTAAAAAATACCACTCCATAAATGTTGAATTAATGTATGCAAAAATAATATTAATAAACAGGCGGTAAAGAATTTTAAGTTAAGAAATTGTTAAGTTTTTTTAGGTTATTGAGTTAATAACCAATAACTAAATAACAAATAACTTAATAACAATTTTTGTGTGTAAGCACTATTAGAATTAAATTAGTCCTAAGTCGAGAAGTGCTGCATCGCTCATCATGTTTTTATCCCAAGGTGGGTCAAACACAATATTTAAAACGACATCGCTAACGCCCTCAACTGCTTTAACTTTATCGTTTATTTCGCTTAATAAATCATCAACCATTGGGCAATTTGGCGATGTAAGAGTCATTTTAATTTCAATTTTATTGTTCTCTTGTATAATTATTTCGTAAATAAGTCCAAGTTCATAAATGTTAACAGGAATTTCGGGGTCGAAAATTGTTTTTAAAGTTTCAACAATTTTATTTTCTAAAATTGAGGTATTGTTATTTTGGTTCATACATTATATTTTGATTTATAAGCAATTGCATAAAGCTTCATTTGTTTAACCATTGAAGCTAAGCCATTTGAACGTGTTGGCGAAAGATGGGTGTTTAGTCCAATTTTTTCGATAAACCAAAGTTCGGCATTTGCAATTTCATCGGGTGTTCTGTTCGATAATGCTTTAACAAGTAATGCTATCATTCCTTTTGTAATAATTGCATCACTGTCGGCATAAAAATTAATTTTTCCATCAACATATTCTGCTTGAAGCCACACCTGCGATTGACAGCCTTTTATTAAGTTTTGTTTATTGCGATATGCTTCTTTAAATCCCTGTAATTCTTTACTAAGTTCAATTAAATAACTGTATTTTTCCATCCAATCGGTGTAAGCCGAAAAATCTTCAACAATTTGTTCCTGAGTCTGTTCAATAGTCATAATTTTATGCAAATAATTGTTTTACCTTTAATAGTGATTCAATAAAATAATCAATTTCTTCGATTGTGTTGTAGAATGTTAATGAAGCTCTAACAGTACCTTCAATTCCAAAAAATTTCATAGTAGGTTGATTGCAATGATTGCCAGTTCTAACAGCAATGTCCATTTTATCTAACATCATTCCTGTATCAAAATGATGAATTTTTCCTAACAAAAAAGAAAACAAACATATTTTATTGGCTGTAGTTCCATATATTCTTATATCGGGAACTTTAGAAATTTTTTCGTTTAAATATTTTAATAACATTTCTTCATATTCAATAATATTTTTCATTCCTATTGATTCAACATATTTTATTGCAGTTGCCAACCCAATTGCGCCAATAAAATTTGTAGTTCCAGCTTCGTATTTTAAAGGCAAATCGTTATATGTTGTTTTTTCGAAAGTTACAGTTTTAATCATATCACCACCGCCCTTGTATGGTGGCATTTCGTTTAACCATTTTTCTTTTCCGTATAAAACTCCAATACCTGTTGGACCGTAAATTTTATGTCCCGAAAATGCATAAAAATCGCAATCAAGTTTTTGTACATCAACTAATTGATGTTGAATTCCTTGAGCACCGTCAATTAAAACAGGAACGTTGTGTTGGTGAGCAATTTTTATGATTTTTTCAATATCATTAATAGTTCCAAGAGAGTTTGAAACATGGTTAACGGCAACAATCTTAGTTTTATCGTTAAAAAGTTTTTCGTAAGCATCTAAATCAAGTTCGCCATTATAATTTGACGGTAAAACTTTAATTTTTGCGCCTTTGCGTTCGCAAACCATTTGCCAAGGTACAATGTTACTGTGATGCTCGAGTTGTGAAATTATAATTTCGTCGTTTTGTGAAATATACTTTTCGCCAAAAGCATAAGCAACAAGGTTAATAGATTCGGTTGTTCCAGATGTAAAAATTATTTCGTGTTGAAATTGTGCATTAATAAAATTTTTAACTGTTCGTCTTGAATTTTCGTAAGCTTCGGTCATTTTTTCGCTTAAATAATGCACTCCACGATGAATATTACTATTGTACTTCAGATAATATTCGGAAGTAGTGTCAATTAATATTTGAGGTTTTTGTGCAGTTGCAGCATTATCGAAATATACAATTTGATGGTTGTAAATTTTTTGATTTAATATAGGGAAATCTTTTCGAATGGTTTGAATATCAATCATTTTTATGATTTATTTGTATGTTTATTCTAAAATTTATTTTGGTTGCAAGTTAAATATATTTCGAGTAAAAAGATATTTAAAAAACGATAAAAAAAGAAATTCAATAATTATGGACAACGAATACTATCAAATATTACTTTTGTAAAATTTAAAAAAGATGACCTTAAAATACGATTTTTTAGTAATAGGTTCGGGAATAGCTGGTTTAACAATTGCCTTAAAAACAGCAAAGTACGGAAAGGTTTGTGTTGTAACTAAAACTCGTATTGACGAAACAAATACAAGATATGCTCAAGGTGGAATAGCAGCGGTAACATATCAACCCGATTCATTTGAAAAACATGTTAAAGACACTTTAATTGCTGGAGCTGGATTGTGCGATGAAAGTGTTGTTAGAATGGTTGTTAGCGAAGCTCCTGAGCGAATTAATGATTTAATAAATTGGGGCATAAATTTCGATAAAAATAACGACGGAAGTTTTAATTTAGCACGCGAAGGCGGGCACTCAGAATACCGAATACTTCACCACAAAGATAATACTGGTAACGAAATTCAAAAAATTCTTTCAAATCAAGTAAAAAGTAACTCTAATATTACTCTTTTAGAAAATCATTTTTCAATTGATTTAATCACACAACATCATCTTGGAAAAATAGTTCACAGAAACAATACCGATACAGAATGTTATGGGGCTTATGTAATGGATTTAGCTCAACACCAAATATTTAAAATACTTGCAAAAACCACCTTTATATCAACAGGCGGAGTTGGTAATTTATATCTAACAACAACTAACCCAACAATTGCCACTGGCGATGGAATTGCAATGGTTCATAGAGCTAAGGGAATTGCCGAAAATATGGAATTTATTCAGTTTCACCCTACTTCACTTTATAATCCCGGAGAACGTCCATCTTTTTTAATTACCGAAGCGTTACGTGGAGCGGGTGCAATTTTAAAAACTATTTCAGGAAAGGAATTTATGGGCGAATATGATTCAAGGGGTTCGCTTGCACCACGCGATATTGTTGCTCGTGCAATTGATTACGAAATGAAAAAAAGAGGCGAAGATTATGTTTATTTAGACGCTACCCATATTGATAAAGATGAGATTCAAAACCACTTCCCAAACATATATGCAAAATGTTTAAAAATCGGAATTGATATAATGAGAGATTATATACCTGTAGTTCCTGCTGCACATTATTTATGCGGAGGAATTAAGGTTGATAAAAATGGACTTACTCACATTAATCATTTATATGCTGCCGGAGAAGCATCTTCAACTGGATTACATGGTGCTAATAGGTTGGCATCTAACTCATTAATTGAAGCACTAGTGTTTGCTGATAGAGCATCGAAGCATGCTATCGAAATTTTTAAAAATCTTAAATATCAAGATAATATCCCCGAATGGAATGATAAAGGTACAACACACCCCAAAGAGCTTGTGCTTATTACTCAAAATATGAGAGAATTGCATAATTTAATGAGTCATTATGTTGGAATTGTTAGAAGCGATAGCCGTTTAGAAAGAGCATTTTCACGTTTAGAAATGATTTATCACGAAACAGAAGAACTTTACAAAGTTTCGAAAGTTTCTCAAAAATTATGTGAGTTAAGAAACTTAATTACAGTAGGTTATTTAGTTATAAAATCTGCACAAAAACGTAAAGAAAGCATTGGTTTACATTATAATATTGACCACGCTTCGGAAAGTTTTATAAAAAAGTAAAAATTAAAGCAACCTTTATATAACTTTTTTTGTCTATAAATAGAATTATCTAAAAAACAGTATTTTTGTGTTTAAACTTAAATCATTTTAAAATGAAAACAATTTTATACTTATCAATTATTTTGCTCTTTGCAACAACTTCGTTTGCAAAAAAAGTTGATGTTGAAACAGCAAAAAAAGCAGCTAAAAATCTTTATTATCAAAGAATTAATCAGATAAAAAATGTTAAGCTATCTGAGATTAATTTAAGTTTAGTTTATACCGAAACAGTTAATAACGAACCTGTTTATTATATTTATAATGTAAATAACACAGAAGGTTTTGTAATTCTTTCGGCAGATGATATTGCTAAGCCATGTATTGGCTATAGTTTCGAAGGAGCATTTAATTCAAGTAAACTTCCTCCTGAATTTCAATATTATATAGGCAAATTCAGCGACCAAATTTCAATAGCAGTTACTCAAAAAGCAATGCCTACTCAAGAAATTACTAAAGAATGGTCGGATATTTTAACTAACGAACCAGTTGTATTAAAAACAAAAAGTCTTCAGCCATTATTAATAAACACTTGGAATCAAGACACTTATTATAATGAACTTTGTCCTGCCGATGCTGCAGGCCCAGGTGGCCATGTTTATGTAGGTTGTGTAGCTACTTCTATGGTTCAGGTTATGAAATATTATAATTATCCAACAACAGGAGCTGGTTCACATACTGACAACTTTAGCGGCTATGGTGCCTTAATGGTAAATTTCGCAAACCAAAATTATACTTGGGAAAATATGCCTAATGTTCTTTCCGGTTCTAATCTTGAGGTTGCAAAAATTGGATATAATGCAGGCGTTGCAGTTAACATGAGTTATTCTACAACTGGTTCAGGTGCTTATACCCAAGATGTTCCGGGTGCCCTTGAAACTCATTTTAAATATTCTACCGATTGTCAATATGTTCTAAAAACCAGTTATACTCAAGTTGCATGGGAAAGTATGTTAAGAACTCAGATTGATAGCAAATGGCCTATGATTTATAGCGGTTCAGGTGCCGATGGAGGTCACGCATGGAATTGCGATGGTTACAATGCAACAGAATTTCACATGAACTGGGGTTGGGGTGGTTCTGCAAATGGATTTTTTTCAGTAGCAGGTGCAATTACTGCTGGTGGTTACACTTTCGACCAAAGTTTTGGAGTTGTTAAAAATATTTATCCTATTGCCAGTGCCAATTACCCAACTTGGTGTACACAAACAGCAAAAATGATTACCGGAAAAGAGGGAACTTTTAATGATGGCAGCGGAAATGAGAATTATTTAGACAACCAACATTGTCTATATTTAATACAGCCTTCCTGTGCAACTTATATTAATTTAAGTTTTGATAGATTTGACTTGGCTTCAGGCGATATTGTTAACGTTTATAACGGTTCTACTACAAGCGACTCATTAATCGGCACTTTTGACGCAAACAATTTACCTAGTGCCAGTTATGTTTCAACGGTACCTAATATGCTTATAGAATTTATTACCGATGGCAGTAATAATGCAACTGGCTGGTATGCAAGCTACAACACTTATCCTTGTCAGGGAACAAAAATTTTAACTAATCCTTCAGGAACAATTGTAGATGGCAGTCAATCTTGCGATTATCCAAATTCAATATCTTGTTTATGGTATATTCAACCTGTTGGTGCTACTTCGTTTCAGCTCAATTTTACTGAGTTTGGTTTTGCTAATGGAGATGCTGGCGATTATATTAAAATATATAAAAATAGTGCAATTGCCAGTAATTTAATAGGTACATATAACGCATTAAATATTCCTACCACTGTTAATGTTGTTGGGATAAAAGCAATTTTAAGATTTGCTACAAATAGCTCTTCTTCTTCTACCGGATGGGCATTAAATTACACAACTACTTTAACAGGTATCGAAAATAATTTATCGGAATTTAATGCTGGTGTATTTCCAAATCCATTTAATAACGATGCAACAATTTCTTATTCTTTAAGCGATGTAACAAATGTCAAAATTCTTGTAACAAATGTTTTAGGTGAAGTTATAGGAAGCTATAACAGACAAGAAATTCAAGGAAACTATAACTTACCACTAAGTTCATTTATTAATAATATTTCACAGGGTATTTATTTTGTAAATCTTTCTTTTAACGATAAATCTACATTAATAAAAATAGTCTGTACAAAATAAGGCATTGTTAATCAGGTATAGTTTTATAGATTACTCACAACTTTTTTTATTATTACAAGGTGTTCGTGAGATCGCTTTGCTAAGTTGCTTTGGTCAATCCTTCCCTACCAATGACAAGTTTTTAATATACACATATTCAGGCAGTT
>JAVHRE010000260.1:0-3067 GCA_036171495.1 Bacteroidales bacterium | reverse complement strand
CAAAAACTGGGGGAACTTTTTTTTGAAAAATTCGAATTTTTAACAGCTTACCCCTGCCCCCTTCGCTAACACACAATCTATCACACAAGGGGGACATTTAACCATTTAGCAATTATTTATATTTATTTTCAATGTTTTCGTTATTCAATTAATTTGTTGTTAAATCTTTAGCCCAAAGCATTCTATCTTCAGATGAAAATTGCCATGGTGCACCGTTATTTTCAATATTTGTAAACATTGTGTTAAGCATTGCAGGTGCAGCCGATTCTTCCATTACTAAATATCTACGCATAAAAACAATCATTTCGGGATGATTAATATTTACCGGACACTCTTGTGCACAAGCATTACAAGTGGTGCAAGCCCAAATTTCTTCAGTCGAAATATAATCTTTAATAAGCGACTTATTATCGCTAAATGTTTTTCCTTCTTTTAAAAGATGAGGTGCTTTTTCTTTCATACGGGCTCTTAAATCAATCATTATTTTTCGTGGTGAAAGTTTTTTGCCTGTAATATTTGCCGGACAAGAAGCTGTGCATCTACCACATTGAGTACACGATAACGAATCCAAATAATTTTTCCACGTAACATCTTCGCAATCTTTAACACCAAACCTTTCAATTTCGACAGGTGGTTCGGTAGGTGTAGCAAAAGCTAAATCTGGATTCATCATTGATTTAACTTCTTTGGTAATATTATCCATGTTTGGTAATTTTCCGAGTGGTTCTAAACGGCTAAAAAACACATTTGGAACCGACATAAACACGTGAAAATGTTTTGAATACGGCAACACATTCATAAAAATATAAATAAGCGAAATGTGTGTCCACCAATTAATTTCGTATCCAAGTTTAATTGTTTCGGAATCGGAAACGGATAAAATATTTGAAAGATAACTACTTAATGGGTAAAGACTTTTTGCTTCTTCGGGCATAGTTAATGCCGAAAAAGTATTCATTCCAATTAAACTCACCATTAAAAATAAAATAAGCGAAAGTGCAATGTTTGCATCAATATGCGATTTGTGTTTCATTTCTATTCCGCTAAATCTTTTAACTTTAAGAAAAATTCTGCGAATTAGAAAAATAACTATTGCAAATAAAATTACAAATGCAAAAATATCACCCGAAACAATAAATATTTTATAAACAATTCCTAAAACCGAAAGAGATTTTTCGTTTCCCGAAATGCCATCGAGCATCATTTCTAAACTTCCAAATAGAATTACACAAAAACCCCAAAAGACTAAAGCATGTAATAAACCAATTACAGGTCGCCGTAAAATTTTTGTTTGAAAAATCGCAACATTTAAAGTTACCGCAATTCTTTTACCTAAGTGCTTTATCTTAAATGGTTTTGTTAATTTTAAGTATTTGTAAATTTTAAAAAATGAATAAAACAGCATACCAAACGAAAGTGCCGATACTGCTATAAAAACAATTTGTTTTAGCATAAAATTAATATGTTATTTAACAATGATTAAATACAGAATTTGATTCCGAATATTTATAATAATTTTGTAATATTAATAAATCTTAAAATTATGAGCAAAAAAATTATTTTAACAATTAATCCAGGTTCAACTTCTACTAAAATTGCTTTATACAATTCTAACGATATAATTTTCTTAAAAAACATTCCACATTCGTTAGACGATTTAAATAATTATACCCGCATAAGCGACCAATTTAAATTCAGAAAAGATATTATTTTAAAAGAACTTAAAGATGCACATATTGATATTTCTACAATACAGGCAATTGTAGCAAGGGGCGGACTCTTAAAACCGATTCCTTCGGGTGTTTACGAAGTAAACGATAAATTACAACACGACTTAATGCAAGGAATTCATGGTCAACATGCAAGTAATTTGGGCGGTTTAATAGCAGCCGATATAATAAAAGTAATACCAGGTGCTAAAGCATTTATTGCCGACCCTGTTGTTGTTGATGAACTTGACGCTATTGCAAGAATATCGGGGCACCCCAAATTTCAACGAATATCAATTTTTCATGCATTAAATCAAAAAGCGATAGCACGTATGCATGCCCTTGCCGTAGGTAAAACTTATGAAGAAATGAATTTAATTGTTGCACATTTGGGCGGTGGAATTACTGTTGGAGCCCATAAAAATGGTCGCGTTATTGATGTAAATCAAGGACTTGATGGCGAAGGTCCATTTTCGCCCGAACGAAGCGGTACCTTGCCTGTTGGCGATCTTGTACGACTATGTTTTAGCGGAAAATATACCCGCGATGAAATATTAAGAATGATTACCGGACAAGGCGGATACGTAGCTTATCTTGGTACAAATAGTGCTTACGAAATTGAACAAAGAATAAATAAAGGCGACGAAGATGCTAAACTTATTCAGGAAGCTATGGCATACCAAGTTTCTAAAGAAATTGGTGCAATGAGTGCAGTATTAGAGGGAAAGGTTGATGCTATTTTACTAACAGGTGGTTTAGCCTATAACCGAACGTTTGTGAATTATATAAAAACGAAAGTCGGACATATTGCAACAATTGGCATTTATCCCGGCGAAGACGAAATGCGTTCACTTGCAAAAAATGGACTTATGGTGCTCGAAGGGGAAATTGAACTTAAAGTTTATGAGTAAATTTTTAAATATTAAGTTAAGCAATTGTAATGAAATAACATGGTTATTTTATTTTGAATTATTAGCCGTAGCATTTATGCTACGGAAAAATGGAAATCATAATAAAGGCTTTAGCCACAGATATTTATTTTTGGCTAAAGCCTATTTGTTGGCTGTTTTATTTCAACATCATAAATGACGTTGCTAATTATAAATGATTAGGTTATTTCATAACAATTCCTAAGTTCGGGTAAACGAAAGGAAGAACGGTTTTGGTTTGGGAAGCAGGATGCGAAAAAGGAAACAGAGTTTGAGTTTGAGAAACAGGATAAAATTTCATCCCGCTTCCCAAACTTACTCCCTGCATCCCATACAAGCATCTCAAACCAAAACCTCATTTCTCATCCCATCCTGCTTTCAAACCTTATTCCATACACTCCAAACTAAAACACAAATCAACCAATAAAA
>JAVHRE010000259.1:0-15032 GCA_036171495.1 Bacteroidales bacterium | reverse complement strand
GTTAATGCTGAATTGTTAATGCTAAATTAATTTGCCATTTACAATTTACAATGACGTTGTTGCATGAATAATTATAATATTATCAAGGGTTTCCAGACGTTGAATGTTCAAAAATCATAAAAATAATGAAAAAATCAACAATTTATACTTTATAATATACAGTAATTCAATATTTTGATTCATGCAACAAAGTCATTTACAATTAAGCATTTACCATTAATCATGGTTTTATAACGTTATTTAACTGAATACTATTTTGTTGAATACTTTTTAAGGTTCGACTATTTATTATTAGAAAATCATCAATATTCAATAATCATAAGAATTTATTCCGTTTGCAGTATAGTTACAAAAAATCATCAGACTGTATTGTTAAGTTCATCTAACTTCAAATTTTTATCACTATTTCGCAGTTTTTTAGCGGTTTCGGTATAATATTGGTGATTTCTGATAAATTCGTATTGAAGTTTATTCCATTCATCAATAGAATGAACTTTACCACGTTCGTATAACTCTCTGAATAAATTTTGTGAAACAGGAATAAAATCAGCTCTTCCAAGATAATCTAAGTCAGCATCGCAAAGTATCATTTCTAATTTTGTATGTGGTGATGGAGGAAACTTAGTAACAAAAATCATTTCGGAAATAATTTTTATTTGTTGTTCGGAGTATTGGTATTGCGGAAGAATATCTTTAGCCATTTTAATGCTTAATAGTTCGTGGTCTTCATAACCAATTAAAAATCCTGAGTCGTGAAATAATGCAGCGGTTTTTAAAAGTAATAATTCTTCGCGTGTAACATTTTCGCCTAACCCAAAAATTTCTACCTGCACCATTACGTCAATAGTATGTTTTACATTGTGATAATATAAATTTTGGGGTAACCCTTTATCAAGCTTATTCATAACAGTTTCCTCAAGGTCGGCAAATCTAATAAATTGTAATTTCTTAAAAAATTCTTGGTTGGGAAAAATTCCTTCGCCATTAACAGATAGTTCGGGTTTAAAGCCCTTAACAAAATACATATCAATTTCGCCTTTGTATTTTACCGGTAATTTTCCACGGTATTCGCAATCGAAAAAATCTTTAACAAGTTCGTGAGTTACTTCAGAAATATTTATTTCGCCTACCTTTCCCGACGATTCCATACGGCTTGCAATATTAACGGTATCGCCCCAAATATCGTACGAAAACTTTTTACTTCCAACAACTCCAGCAATAACAGGTCCTGTATGTATTCCTATTCTAATATCCCATTCGTTTTCCGATTCTTTTCGAAGAGTTTTCATAAACTGCTGCATTTCAATAGCAGACATAATTACATCAATTGGATTAGTTCGGTTTTTTTGTGGTATTCCGCCTGCACACATGTAGGCATCGCCAATAGTTTTAATTTTTTCGATTCCAAGTTTCTCAACCACTATATCAAATTGCAAAAAGAATTTGTCTAATTCGTCGAGAAGTTTTTCGGGGTTCATGTGTTCGGCAATTTGCGTAAATCCTTGAACATCGCTAAAAAGAACTGTAACCATTTTGTATTTTTTTCGGGTAGCATGACCTTTTGACGCTAATTCTTCGGCAGTATCTTTTGGCAAAATGTTAGAAATTAAATCTTCGGCACGTTCTTTTTGTTTTACAAGCTCTTCGGTACGTTCGGCTAACAAATGTTCGAGTTTAAATTTTTCCTGAGCATACGAATATGCACGCCATTTAAGTAACATTATTATAAAGCTTGCTAAAAGAACAATGTAAATTAATAGTGCATACCAAGTTCGCCAAACAGGAGGTTTTATAATAAAATGATATTTTGCTTCTTTTGAAATATTGTTATAAATGTTTTTTGCTCTAACATGAAAAACATATTGACCTTCGTATAAATTTGTGTATTCTTTAAGATGAATGCGTTCCCAAGGCGACCATTCTTTATCAAAATTTTCGAGATAATATTGGTAATAAACATCTTCGGGACTTTCGAAAAATGGTGTCGAAAAGTCAAAAGTTATATGATTGTAACGAAATTGAAATTTAGGAACTACTGTATCTATAGTTCCTGTTAACGCATTATTTACTTTACTAACTCCACAAAAAACTATTGAGTCGTGCCCTATAATAATCTGTCTTAAAATTGTATTAAGAGTCAAAGTATCATCATTATAGTATTTTGTATCAAAACGAATTAATCCGTCAAATCCACCGAACCAAATAACATTATTAAAATCGGGGTATATTGTTTCAACAGTAAAATCTTTAATTTTTCTGAAAGGAACATTTTTGAGTTTATATTTTTTATCAAGACCTTTATAATAAGCAACTGCTGTTTCTTTGTCAAATATTCCTTCTATTCCGGAGCTCAACCAAAGGTTGTTATTATAATCTTCAGTTATTGGAAAAACCCATCGTTTGCCGCTACTAAAATCGAGTCCTAAATAAGTGTCTGAATAAAACACATCTTTTTTATTATCGTAGCGATAAACCCCTTTTTGAGTGGAGAACAAAATTCCCTGAGTAGTATAATAAACGTCAATCCAATTATGGTGTTTGGGTAAACCATGATTTTCGAAATACGAAGTTACAATTGCATTGTTACTCCAGCCCTTTCTAAAATTAACTTTATAAGCGCCATTATAATCAGTCCCTAACCAAAGCATTCCATTGTTATCTTCGGCAATAGTTCTGATTTGTTCACTTATTTTTTGAAATTTACCTAACTCCTTCCATTTTCCATTTTTATAACTTAATGCAAAAAGTCCGTTATTTTTTCCAAGATAAATTATGTTAGGATTTTTTTTAGAGCGTGCAATTGCCTCAAGTTGCCCGTTGGATATTTTTTTAGCTTCGTCATTGTTAATCAGATAAATACCATCGTTGGCTGAAAGCAATAATCCTTCTTTTAATGCAAAAAAGCGGTTGCAATCAGTTTTTATGTTTTTTACAGGAGCGAATTTTTCGGAATTGATATTCAAATTATTTTCCGAATTAGTTTTTAAATAGAATGCACCCTGTGATGTTGCAATATATATTTTGCCACGATACCTGCAAATTGATGAAATTCCTCCACGAATGCCATTGTTTTTATTAAAATAAGTAAATGCCGATGGTACTTCGGTTCGGCAAATACCATTATTTAAGCTAACCCACAAGTTGTTTTTTTTATCGAGAAACAAATCGTGAACGTTATCATTATACAACCCCGTTTTTTCGTTCAATCCGGTGATATATTTTCCGTTTTGGTCAATAACAACAAAACCACCACGGGTAGTACCAATGGCATAAAATCCTTCAGAAACTTTTATTGCACAAGTAAAATCATTTATTTGTAAAAAATCATCTATTTCGGTAGAAAAAGGGACTATAGAACCATCGGGGTTTAAGATAAAAAAACCCTTATCTTGCAATGTTTTTATTAAAAGCGAATTATCCCGCGATAATATTCCTAATACAGTTTTCTTTGTAAAAAATTCGCTGTTATTTACTTTTATTAATTCCGAAGGCGAATATTTATAAATTCCACCGGGTTCACGCGAAACATAAATTTGCTCATTTACTTTAAAAATGTTTATTGCAATTGCAGAGCTATCAAGCATCTTTATAATGTTACCATTCCACAAATATAGATTTGAACCTGCAACAAATAAGACGTTTTCGTTTTTTGTAACAATTTTTAAAACTTGCCCAATATTTCTGTTTTTTGATGGCAGTTTATTAATTAATGAAACAAAAACATTTACATTTTGTTGATTTCTTTGTAAATATCCGAAATTATTGTAACTGCCAACATAAACACGTCCTTTGCTATCTAAAGTTAATTGAGGAAATCCATTTTGAGGAATAAGTCGCCACGAGTAACCATCATATTCGAGTACACCACTTAAATTACCAACATATAAAATCCCGTTTGCATCTTCGGTAATCGAAAAATTTTGGCTTTCGTAACCATAAACTTTAGGTGGAAAATTTTGAGCAAAAGGTATTCCCATTTCATTTTCCTGACCAGATAATGAAAGCCCAATTAATAGAATTGCAATAACTAAATAAAGTTTTGTGATATTAATATAAAATGTTGTAACTTTGCTATGTTTATAATATATCATGTGTTAAGTAAACAATTAGCTTAAATTCGATGTAAACTTAAAAAAAATATCACAATAATATGGAAAAATTAACAAAATCTATTTTAGTGCCATGGGATTTTACAGAAGTAGCCGAGAATGCACTTCTTCATTCTATTAGATTAGTAAAAACTATTAATGCCAGCATTGTACTTTTAAATATAGTTGGTAGTAAAAAGGAAGAAACCGAAGTTTTAACCAAACTTGAACAAGTGGCTTCTGATGCTTCAAAAAAATATAATATTGAAGTAAAAGGAATAGTAAAAGAAGGGAATATTTTTTCTTCAATAAAAGAATGTGCCGAAGAACTTAATTCTACTTTTGTAGTAATGGGAACTCACGGAATTAAAGGTATGCAAAAGCTTACAGGTAGTTGGGCTCTTAAAGTAATTGCAAACTCCTCTATTCCGTTTATTGTTGTACAAGAGAAACCCGAACACGAAGCGTTTGCAAAAGTTGTGTTACCTGTTGACTTTAGTCAGGAGAACAAAGAGAAACTTCGCTGGGCAGTTTATATTTCGGCATATTTTAAAACAAAAATGTATTTGTTTATTCCATTCATTACTGACGATGTTCTTTTACGAAGAACCAAAGCTAATCTTTCGTTTGCCCGTAATTATTTAGACGAAAGAGATATTACTTACGAAATTACTGTTTCGCAACAAAAAGGAAAATTTTCGGAACAAACTATTAACTATGCAACCGAAATTGATGCCGATATGGTTATGATTATGACAACAAAACAACCCCGATTAACCGATTATATTTTTGCTGCCGATGAACAACAAATAATAGCCAACAGTTCTAAAATCCCGGTTATGTGCATTAACCCCCGTACCGATACAAAAAAGTACACAGGGTTTCACTAATATAATAATAACGAGCACAAATTAATTATTGTCTGTTTGTAATATCAATCTTTGGTTCATTTGTTTATAGTTTACGGTTTGTAGTTTGTCGTTAAACAACAAACTTTTAAACTTTCAATTTTTTTTCTTTTTAACAACGCCTATTGGATTTAGTATAATAGGTTTGTTAATTTGTTTAAATGCAGTTTTTTCGGGAATACTTATTGTTTCGGGTAAAAAAATTAAATCGGGAGTTTCGCAAGTAAAAGTGTAATCTTTACCTTGTCGTAAAATAATAACATAATTACCTGTTTCTTTATTTGGTTTATAGGTACCGACTAATTTACCTGTTTCTTTTTCCTTAACATTAATAATAATGTCTTTTGGAATTTCGGTAATTCCTTCCATTTTTATAGTTCCTTTAATTACTGCCGATGAGCGTTCGGGAAGCGAAAGTAAATTCATTACATATAAATCGCGACCTCCAAAGCCATCGTTTCGAATAGATGAAAAATATGCACGTTTACCGTCAGCCGATAAAACATAATACACATCATCGGAGGTGGTATTGATGGGGTAACCCATATTTACAGGTTTGCCCCACGTGCTATCGGGTTGCAATTCGCTATAAAACAAATCGTATCCGCCCATGCTATTGTGTCCTTTCGACGAAAAATAAAGCGTACTGCCATCGGGATGCAAAAATGGTCCTTCTTCGTCGTATTCTGTATTAATAATATCGCCCATATTTTGTGCCAAGCCCCATTCGCCGCCGGGTAACCTTTTAACAATATACAAATCTTTTCCGCCTTTCCCATTTCCGCGGTCGCTCGAAAAAATAAGTGTTGTTCCGTCTGATGAGATAGTTGCAGAAGTTTCGTTATTTGGAGTGTTAATATTAGAACCTAATTTTTTAGGAATAGTCCATTCATTTTTTTCAAAATAACTTACATAAATATTACCATCGCCATCGTCATCCTTATAAATAAACAGTTCCTGTCCATCAGCCGATATACATACAGTTGCCTCGTGACCTTCGGTATTAATATTACTGCTTATGCTTTTGGGAATAGTCCATTGATTTCCAATTTTGTTTGATATATAAATATCTTCGAAATATTTTCCATCGTCGTTTAATTTGCCTCCGGTACTACCACGTCGCCGTGATGTAAAAATAAGAGTTTTTTCGTCGGCAGTAAGGCAAGGTGTATGCTCGTCAAATTCAGAATTAATATTAGTTCCAAGATTTTCAATTGAAATTTCGACTGAATCTTTTAATAACTTTTCACCATTTTTACACATTTCAATATATCTGTCGGCTAATTCAATTTCTTTCGGATGAGCAGAAACCAATTCTTTATATTTTGTGAAATAGTTTTCTGCTTTTTCGAACTGATATACATAATGGTAAGCCTTTCCAATATTAAGCATAGTTTTATAAGGTGCTTTCCGCTCTTTATACTTAATTTCTTTGTAATTGGAACTCAAATTATTTGATGCAGCTTTAAAATACGGGATTGCTTTTTCTTTTTCTGACGTTGAATTCAAATAACAAAGTCCGACTAAATAATTCAAGTTTGCATTGGCAGTATCGGCACGCTGCAAATTCAATAAAATTGGCAAAGCAGCATAAAAATTTGAAAATAAAACGAAATGTTTTGCATCGTTAAATTTTCGTTTTTGCGAATTGCGTGTCGGTTGTTGCGAGATACAATTAGTTATTGTAACAGTAACAACAAAACATGCAATCAGATATTTAATCGGGCTCATATTTTAATTGATTAACGATTTAGCAATTTCTATTTATTTCAAGTTATTAAGTTATTTAGTATCTGCAAGAAAACACATAAATTTGCTCTTATTTAGTTCAATTGTTCTATTGTTATTAGCAAACCGTGCCACAACTGCAATGAAGCAATTTAACAATTGATAGCAAATATCCCTTTTTAAGTAGTTTTCTTTCTAACACTATTTAAGTTTATTTAAGTTAATAACAAAAGCGTTTTCGTAACCGTATTTTTTAATTTTATTTAGTTCTTTTCTTGCTTCATCAACAGATGGATAACTGCCATAAATGTATTTATATTTTTGGTCGTTACCAATAAGTTCAGTAACGCCTTTAAGTTCTTTGTAATGACTTAAATTTACGGGTTCCGACAGCGATTCGAGTTGAATAGTAAATTCTCCGTTTTGCTCAACTTTGCTATTATAATTATTGAGTTTAACAATAAACGCACTTGTATAACCAAGCTCTATTACATGTTGTTTTTCTTGTTGCGCATTATTTATTCCCTCAAATTTACCATACGAATATCGGTAAAAACCATCCTGACAAAGGTTTTCTTTAACTTCTTTTAAGTTTTTAAATGTTGATAAATCGGCAGGTTTAGTTAAAGCACTTATTTGTATTGTGTAAATTGTTTTGTCTAAAGAAGCATCTACATTATCATTTTCGTGCTGTTTATAATCGTTACTGATTTCATGTTTAATTTTTCCAATCCCGTTCAAACTTTCAATTGTAGCATCGGGGAAATTTTCGTCAACTACAATGTTTAAAATTTTCATTGCATCGGATTTGTTTGTAAATTCACCGACAGTAAACATAATCATATCGTTAACTTTTGCTTCGTTTACAGGAGAACCGGTGGCATTTGCAAACAGTTCGTTAGATTTAAGTTTGGTAGTTAAATTAATAAGACGACTAACATCGTCGGTACTAACTTTATTTTCTTTTTGTTTTATAAGCAAAATCGTGTATTTATCGTTAGAGCGAAAACGCCCTTCGTGTGAATATTTTAAATTTTCTGGAACTTTAATTTCTTCAACTGCAATGTTATCGGCTGTTGATTTAAGAATTTTCATTTCAACACGGCGATTTAGTTGACGACCTTCGGGATTATCGCTACCATCGGGATTTTGATTTATTGCAATAAAACTATTTTTTCCCATTCCTTTTGATACAAAGTGATTTTGGTCAATTCCTAATGAAACTAAATAATCTATGGTGGCTTTTGAGCGATTTTCGGATAATTTCTGGTTAAATTTGTCGCTACCCAGTGCATCTGTATGCCCAACAATTTCGATGTAAAGCGATGGATTATTTTGCATTAAATTGGCGAGTCGTTGTAACTCAACTTCCGATTCTTTTCTAAGGTCGTATTTGCCATAATCAAAAAATATACTTCTGATAACATAGTATTCGCCCTTGCTAACCTCTAATGGTATCATTTCTGCATCTATGTTAACTTCTGTGCGGGTATAAACATGTGGTATGTACAAATGTTCGTAGTGGGTTTGATACCCGTTGCATTTATATTCAATTTTAAAACTTCCCGATTTTATTTGAGTTAAATAATTGCTTAACACATAATCGGGTTTGCACTTTACTAAAGTATCTCCTTTTATGCTATCAATTACAGATATAATAAAATCGTGTGGCAGTTCATTTTTCTGGTCTTGAAGTGTTATGTTTCCTTTGAGTAAAATTTCTGTTTCCTGCCCTTCGGGAATGCTTACAGCAATTCTATATATATTGTTTGTGCTTATTCCTCCTCCTTCGTTATTTATGGCTATTCCTCCTCCGTTATTTGTGCCTATTCTTTCGTTATTGTTTAAAGGGAAAAAGGCATACTCGCCATTAGCTTTTGGGATATAAAATAAATCGTTACCAACGGTGTTTATTGGATAACCCACATTTAGAGGTGCCGACCATGTATTATCGGCTAATAATGTGGTATGAAAAACATCGAATCCGCCCATACTGTAATGTCCTTGCGAGCTAAAATACATTGTTTTATTATCATCTAAAATAGTTGGAGTTTCTTCGTCATATTTAGTGTTTATTGTTGAACCTAAATTAACAGCCGGTCCCCAATCGCCTTTTTCATCGCGGTCGGAGCGGTAAATATCTAATCCACCGTACCCACCAGGTCTATCGCTTGTAAAATAAAGCGTTTTGCCATCAACTGTAAGTGTGGCATGCGATTCCCAATTTTTCGTGTTTATATTTCTATTAAGGGGTTCCATTTTTGTCCAACGGTTATTTTTAAAATGACTTACGTAAATATTTCCGTTATCATTATCATCTCTAACAAGGTACAATTCTGTTCCATTTGCATTTATTGTTACAGGAATCGCTCTTGATGTTGTTCCAAGTTGTTTTGTTATATTAATTGGGTCTGTCCATTTTCCTTCGGCTTTTTTAGAAAAATAGATATTGTCCATTTTATAATCGGCATTAATAATATTAAGGTCTATTTCGGGAGAAAAAACATTTTTATCACCGGCAGTATAAACAAATACAGTTTCGTCATCCGAAACTACAGGGCAGTTTTCTACACGAGTTTGTGAATTTGTTTGATTGGTTTGTGAATTAATTTCATCGCCTAAATTTTGGGCTTTAAGTTGTAATGGTAGTTTTACTAATTCTTTAGCGTTTTGTGTACATTGTATTTCTCTGTCAATGTAATCAATATAAAAAACGTCTTTAGAATTTAAAATATCGCGATATTTTTTATATGATTCTATTGCTTTATCAAAATCGAGTTTATTACGATAAGCATTTCCCAGATAAAACAATGCGTCTTTTGGTGCACCTTTTTCGAGATATGAGCCTTCTTTATATTTTGGATTTATGTTTGTAATAGCTTTTTGAAGATAAGGTAATGCTTTCTCGCTTTCTTTTGGTTCGGGGATGTGCAAATAACAAATCCCTATTCTATAATTTAAATTTGCATTATCGGGTTGCGAGTTTATTAATTCGAGATATATGGGCAAAGCGTCGCTATATTCTTCGTACATAAAATGATATTCTGCATCAATAAATCTCTTTTTAAAATCCTGACTATATAAAGATATTGATACAATTAACAAGAATAAGGTTAATATATGTTTTACAAAAAATTTCATTATCAAAATTTAAAAATGCTTCACGTTTATTGTTTTAGCTTCTCACTTCTTACTTTTCACTTCTAACCTCTAACTTTGTTTATTGTCATACTTTGTCATTTATTATATAATTTTTTATTTGTCGAATGTATTAATTTTTTATTGTTTTTTATTTATTTTTTGTAAAAAAACTGCATTTTGCCATTTATTACCTGTTAAAACCCAGTCGTTTATTTTACCGCAAACTTCAAATTTATTTGTTAAAAACAAATTTATACTTGCTTGGTTTTCTTCTGAAATGAAACAATAAATTTGATGAAGGTTAAGTATCGAAAAACTATATTTTTCGAGTAATTCTATTGACAGTGTAGCAATACCTTTTTTTTTATAATTTGGGTGTCCAATTAAAATTCCAATACCTGCCTTTCTGTTAATCGCATCATAATCAAACAAATCTACTATTCCGACTGTTGTAATATCTTTATTTTCTGCAACATCAATCATTAGCCGTAATTGCTTTGCTGTTTGTAAAGCGACTGTTGCTACAGTACAATATTCTTGTAAAGTAAATTTAGAAAATGGTGAAATTGTTTGACTAACTTTCCAAACTTCAATATCGTTTTCCCATAGGTATAAATTATCCAAATCGCTAGGCTCAACAGCTCGTAAGCAAATGTTTCCGTTTACAAGATTCATATCTATTCAACCACAACAAGTGGGTCAATTAAAATAGGTTTTTGTAAATAATAAAATGACGAATTTTCGGGGATAGTAAGTGGTTCGGTTGGAAAAGTTAAATTGCAATCGGTGCATGATAGTGTATATTGTTTCGATTTAGGTACTACAATTGTATATTTGCCGGTTTGCTTATTTGGTTTAAACTCACCAATAAGCGAACCTGTTTTAACATCATTAATTTTTAAGATAACATCTTTTACAACTTCGCCGGTTTTTTTGTTTTTAATAAATCCGTTTACCACAACTAAAGAACGTTCGGGTAACGAAAGCAAATCCATCAAATAAATATCTTTTCTTCCGTATCCGTTGGGCTGAACTGTAGAATAATATGCACGTTTGCCATCAGCAGAAAGCACATAAAAAATATCGTCATCAATAGTATTAATCGGGTATCCCATATTTTCGGGGCGAGAAAATGTGCCATCGTCTTTTAAAATTGCAAAAAACAAATCGTAACCACCCATGTTGTTGTGTCCTTTTGAGCTAAAATATAGAGTACTTCCATCGGGGTGAATAAATGGACCGCTATCGTCAAATTCAGTATTTATAACCGGACCGGCATTTGTGGCAAGGCTCCATTCACCATTTGGTAAGCGTTTTGAAATATAAATATCGTAACCTCCGTAACCACCGGGACGATTGCTTGAGAAATACAAAGTAGAACCATCAGATGATATAGAAGCAGAGTTTTCGTCGTAAGTTGAATTAACGTTTGAACTTAATTTTTCCGGTTTGCTCCATTCTGCTCCGTTAAAGTGACTTATATATAAATTGCCATCGCCTACATCATCTTTATAAATAATAAGCTCGTTACCATCGGCAGAAAGAGCAACTGATGCTTCGTGTTCCATTGTATTAATGTTTTCGCTTATTTTTTGTGGTGCATCCCATTGCCCGTTTGTTTTGTGCGAAATATAAATATCTTCGAAATATTGTTTATCGCTTGTTTTAAAATTCCCGGTACTTCCCTTTCGTTTTGATGTAAAAATCATAATAGTTTCTTCGATATTAAAAACCGGACTATGGTCATCATATTCCGAATTAATAATTGGTCCCATATTTATTAAATTAATTTTTACAGGAGTTTTTATTAATTCTGCTGCATTTTTAGAAAGAGAGAGCATCTTCTCTGCATCTTTTTTTCTTTCTTCATTATTTGTAACAAATTCTTTATATTTTTCGAGTGATGATAATGCATCGTCGAACATATAGTTTTTGTATTGTGCCAGTGCCAATATCCATAAAGCTTCGGGTGATGCTTTTTTTTCTTTAACATCTGATTCCTGATATGCTGCATTTATTTCGGAAGCTTTTAAAAGATAAGGGATGCATTGTTTTTTTGTTTCATCGGTTTTAAAATAGCACATACCGAGTAAATAATTAACATTAGAATTTGTTGAATCGTTTTTATAATACAAAAGCAGAGTTTCCTTAGCGTCATTTAATTCGCCAAGCTGAATATGTTTTTGTGCATTAATAAACGTTTGTTTTGCGTTAAATTTTTGAGCCATTGCCTGAAATTGATTTAACAATACTGCAATTGCTAATGTTGTAAATATTAATCTTTTATACATAAAAAAATATAATGTTTAATGTTTAATGTTTAATGTTTAATGTTCAATGTTTAATGTTCAATGTTTTCACTTCTAACTTTGTTTATTTGAGCGTTTTAGTTTCTCACCTTTATTATTAAGTTATTTTTCATTTTCAAATCCTCTGTACTGAGCGAAGCGTTGCAGTGAGCGAAGTCGAAATGTCGAAGTATCAAATTGATTCATTATCAAATTTGTTTTCATATTTCAATCTATTTCTGTTTTCTTTCAAATTGTTCCGGTACTTCAACAGGTTTAAAGGTTATTGGATTTTTACCCTCTTTCACAATTTTAAATTCAACACGACGATTAAGTTTCCGTGATTCAATTGAGCTATTTACTGCAACAGGTTTACTCTCGCCATTTCCTTTTATTTTTAGCTGATGTGCTTTTGCACCTTTACTTATAAGATATTTTTTAACAAAATTTGCACGTCTAACGCTTAGCTTTTTGTTATATTTCGAACTTCCCTTACTATCGGTATTTCCTGTAACTTCAATAATAGCATTGGGATTTAACACAAGCCATTGAGCTAAATTATTAAGATTGTCAATAAAAGATTGCGTAGAATATTTATCAAATTTAAAGAAAATACATTCAATTACTAATCCGTTTTCGGAATTAATTTTATTTAAAACATTTTCGTTAATGTTATGATTATTTGTTTGCTCGTTATTATTGTTTTGAGTAGTTGTGTTTTTGTTATCAGTAACAATGTGTAATGTTATTGATTCATTGCTTCCTGATTGTTTTTTTAGAACTTTAATTCTTTGTTCGGGAACTTTTAAATCCATCAAGTTTTCGAAAATGATTTCTGCTCTAATGCTATTTAATTCGGCATCACCATTAGGTAAAATAATTTCGGCATTATATTTTTCGGCAAATTGCATAACTTTAGCAATAGTTGTTAAATTGCTTGCTTCCTTGCTATCTAACTGTGTGTTAGATTTGTCGAAATGGAAATAATATTCTTTTGTGATTTGTCCAAGTATTATTGGAGTGAGCATAACAGCTTTTTGAATTTGCTGATACGCAGTTCCTTTTTTAACGAGCAGATTATCTGTAAATGGCAAAAAGCCATCAGCAACAATAGTTACGTTGTAATTTTTACCCGATTTTAAAATAAACAAATATTTTCCGGTTTTTGAGTTTGGGGTGTATGTTCCTACAACTTCTTTTGTGTCTATATCAGTTACGGAAATTGTAACATTTTTAGGTTGACTGCCATCTGCTAAGGTAATAATACCCGACATAACAGTAAGCGATTTTTCTTCGCTTTCGGGAAGTGTAACTAAATAAATATCATCTCTTCCGATTCCACCTGTTTGTTGCGATGCATAATAAGCCCTCATACCATCGGCAGTTGGCATGTAAAAAACATCATCAGAAGTTGTATTTATTGGATAACCAATGTTTGTAGGTTCAGCCCATTCGCCATTTTCGTCTTTACTTGTAAAAAAAATATCGAACCCACCCATGTTCATGTGTCCTTTGCTGCTAAAAAATAATGTAACTCCATCGGGGTGAATAAATGGTCCTATTTCATCTTCAGAAGTATTTACTATTGTTCCTAAATTTTTAGCTTGTCCCCACTCGCCATTAGGCAATTTGTTAGAAACATAAATATCCATTCCACCATATCCCCCGGGACGGTCGCTTGTAAAATACAGTTGTTCACCATCAGCTGATAATGATGCGTGATTTTCGTTATATTTTGTGTTAATTGTTGGACCAAGTTTTATTGGTTTTGACCAAACATCACCGTCTAATTTACTATAGTAAATATCCCCGTTTTTTTCATTTACAACATTCGATTCATCTTTGTAAATAAAAAGTTCTTGTCCGTCAACCGATAAGCCGATTGATGCTTCGTGACCTGGAGTGTTTATATTCGGGCTGATTGAAACGGGTTCAGACCAAAGTCCATCATCTTTTTTTTGCGATATATAAATATCCTCAAAATACTGTCCGTCATCAGTCATTTTACCGCCAGTGCTTCCTTTTCTTTTTGAAGTAAAAATAAGTGTTGATTCGTCGGCTGAAAAAACAGGACTATGCTCATCGTATTCAGAATTAATAGTACCGCCAAGATTTGTTACAAACATTTTAACAGGATATTTCATTAATTCTATGCCGCATTTACAATTTTCTTCCAAATTATCAATACTTTCGGTAAATTCCTCATTATAATTGGGAACTATTATCTTTAACGAATCTAATAATTTTATTGCCTTTTTAAACTCATAATTTAAATGATAAGCTTTTGCCAGATAAAGATAAGTCTCAATTGGGGCTGCCGTTTCCTGATAATTTTCGGGTTGTGCATTCACACTTACATTTTTAATAGCTTTTTGTAAATATGTGATTGATTGAGTTTTTTCCATTACAGTGTTCAAATAACAAAAACCTGCTTTAAAGTTTAAATTTGCATTATCGGGGTCCATTTTTAGTAAGTCCTGATAGTCGAGTAATGCTTGTTGAAAGTCACCTTTTTCGAGTAAACTTTCGGCTATATTGAAATTTTTTTCGAATAAATTTTTATCGTAAACCTGGGCAATTGTATTTATTGCTAAAATTATGGTTAAAAAAAATATAAATATTACCTGTTTCATGCGATAAAAAATTTACAAGCAGTTAATATACAATCAAATAACTATAAACGATATTAAAAATGAGCATGCAATTTAATATAATATTTTAATAGATTGACTATTGAGAGCGAAAATTTTTACTTTTATAACTGATGTTACGCAAATCCGATAACTATCGGATGTAGAAATAATATTATTACGTCATTCCCGCATAAGCGCATACGCGTCAAGCTAAAAATTAATTTTTAGCTTGAAACACTTGTTCGT
>JAVHRE010000258.1:0-3071 GCA_036171495.1 Bacteroidales bacterium | reverse complement strand
ACAATGATTAAAATTTGAAATAAAGGTTTTTAAGGGTTGACTAAATATATCTTTCAAAATAAGCAAAAATCTGTATTTATGAAAAGATTCTTCGCTAATCACTCAGAATGACAAAGGAGTAGGGTATCATTCCGAGTATGCGAGGAATAAAATCATAATCAATCAGCGTAAATCAGCGTCAATATTTTTTCTTCTTAAAACCCCAAACATCAAACACCCAACCCTTTTAAAGTCCTCTCCTTCGGAGAGGATTTAGGTGAGGTTGCCCACAAAAAATTTAGAAGTTTATGGGGTTTATGTAGGAAACCCTGCTGTGTTAGTGCGTAAGCGAGTTATAGAGGAAAAAGATTGAGAATGGAAAACTGCGTGCGTGAAAGAATTGGAAAAATAAAATAATAAAATAAATTGTTTTTTGTATATTAGCAGAAAAAATTAAACAGATGAAAACATTAAACGTTTCAATATCAGAACTTGAATATAACAAGTTTGGGTTAAAAAAAGAGAAGTTGACTTTTACTGAATTTATTGACATTGTTAGTAAAGAAATCACAAAACAGACACTAAATAAGTGCATTGAATTAGCAGAAAAATTTGGACTTTCAAAAATGACAATGGACGACATAACAAACGAAGTAAATGCAGTAAGAAAAAATGCAAAAAATCGTAGTTGATACAAACGTTTTAGTTTCTGCACTGATTCAGCGTAGTTACCCATACTATATTGTTACCCAACTTTTTATTGACAATAAAATAAAATTATGTCTTTCTGATGAATTATTAGAAGAATACCATGAAGTATTGTATCGCGACAAATTTATTAAATACCCTGAATTTGTTATAAAAGCAAAACTACTATTAGCAGACATTGAAGAAAAATCAACAAAATTTCAACCCAAAACAAAATTAAATATAATAAGTGATAAAGACGATAATAAACTTTTAGAGCTTGCCATAGAATGCCATGCAGATTTCCTAATAACTGGAAACACAAAAGACTTTACAATAACCAAATACAAGGGAACGATAATATTAACACCAAAAGAATATTGGGAAAATTATTATCCGAAATAAAACTCCTCATATCCATGGTCTGTGGCTCACAGACCAACTTCCTATCCCTTGGTTCGTGTCCTCACTAATCAAAACTATGTTCTATTGCAACAAAAAATTTAGAAGCTTATGGAGTTTATGCAGGAAATCCTGCGGTAAAAGTTAGAGAAAGAATAATTACCGAATAATCAAAACACCTGCCCCTTTTAAAGTCCTCTCCTTCGGAGAGGATTTAGGTGAGGTAGCACTCCACAAAACATTTGGAAGCTTATGGAGTCTATGTTGGCAATCCAGCTATAAAAGTTCGTGAAAGAATACTGAATATAAAACAATGAACAAATACAGATTCTTCGCTAATCACTCAGAATGACAAAAAGGAATAATTAATAAAATTCATTTTCCCTTCCCCTAACCTTTGTTTTAAAAGTCCTCTCTGAGTTTATCCTGAGCTTGCCTGTGGTGAGCTTGACGAACCATCGAAGGGGAAGGGTGAGGTTACCCACCCCACAAAACATATAGAAGCTTATGGAGTTTATGTTGGCAACCCCCGCTTAAAAGTTAGAGAAAGAAAAATAGAGTAATTTAGGTTAGCACAATCCGATTTTTTACTATCTTTGCTTTAAATTATCAGGATATACAAAACCGTTACTTTATATTATCATGTATAATAGAAAACAAATATTTAAAGGAATAGGGCACGAAAGTGCTTTCTTGTGGGGTGCAAGGCAAACAGGCAAAAGCACTTTACTTAAATCCATGTTTCCCGATTCTATTTATTTTGATCTTTTGTTGGCTAACGAATATAATCGTATTATACAAAATCCATCATTATTAAGAGAAATACTTGAAGAATCAAGTACTACTAAGCCCGTAATAATAGATGAAATTCAACGTATTCCGGAGCTTTTAAACGAAGTGCATTGGTTAATTGCGAATAAAAATATAAGGTTTATTTTGAGTGGTTCATCTCCCCGAAAAATATTAAGAACAGGAGGCAATCTTTTAGGTGGAAGAGCAATTAGATATGAATTATACCCGCTTATTTATAAAGAAATTCCTGATTTCAATTTATTAACTGCAATTAATAATGGTTTACTACCACGGCATTATTTATCTGCCAACCCGCAAAAGCTTTTATCTGCCTATATAGGCAGTTATCTTAGAGATGAAATAATGGCTGAAGCAAAAATCAGAAACATAACATCATTCTCTCGTTTTCTCGAAATGGCAGCATTTTCAAATGGCGAAATAGTTAATTTTACGAATATTGCCAGCGATTGTGGGGTAAGTTCTCCAACAATAAAGGAGTATTTTCAAATTTTAGAAGACACTATGACGGCTCGCTTTTTACCCTCGTATCAAAAAAAACCAAAACGAAGGGTTATATTGTCTCCAAAATTTTATTTTTTTGATGTTGGAATTGCAAATTATTTACTTAAAAGAGGCCACATAGAAATGGGTAGTGAAGCATTTGGCAATGCTTTTGAACACTTTATTTACAATGAAATTTATGCACATAGCAATTATTCCGATTTGCATTATTCAATTTGTTATTGGCGTACTGCCTCACAAATTGAAGTTGATTTCGTTTTAGGCGAACATGAAGTAGCTATTGAAGTAAAAGCCACAAATAATGTAACGCCTCGTCATTTGAAAGGATTGCAAAGTTTTGCCAAAGAATATACAATTAAAAAACTTATTTTGGTTAGTAACGACCCTTTTCCAAGAAAAATTAAAAATATAACAATTTTACCTTGGAATGTTTTTTTAGACCAGCTTTGGGCAGGTAAAATTTTGCAATAACAATTATAAAATCTAATTTTTGATTGATATAATTATTAGTAACATTACACTCGAAGATGGAGTTTGGCTCGGAGCAAAATCTATAGTTTGCCCGGGAGTAACGTGCACAACACCCACCACCGTCATGCTGAACTTGTTTCAGCATCTCCACCATTCCCACCATCCTATAAATTCTGTAGCCACAAAAAATTTGGAAGCTTTGGAGTTTATGCAGGAAA
>JAVHRE010000257.1:0-3081 GCA_036171495.1 Bacteroidales bacterium | reverse complement strand
TTAATCCGATGGCTATCGGATGTGCTATACTTGAGATAATACCAATTGTTAATATAAAATAGTCCAAAGAACATTTTATGTTTTACAATGGTTAATGCCGATACACAATATAAATAGTACAAGTTATTGGACTATATTATATTGGTAAACGGTATAAGATTCTTCACTAATCGTTCAGAATGACAAAAGAGTTTAGAATAAATAGTACAATGCCATTACTCCCCGCTGTCATTTTGAGCGGAGCGAAGAATCTTATCCTTAATACTATTATACCAATTGTATTTATAAAATAGTCCAAAGCAATTTTATCAATTTACAATGGTTAATGCCGAACGACAATATGTTTAGTCTAATTTATTGGACTATTACAGATACAACATCGGTATAACCTTAAAAAATCACATATTAACAATTTCAACTTATTTTAGTATATTTGCTTTATGAATTTAATAGAAAGTAACATTGACAAAATCTGTGATTTGTGTATTAAACACAAAGTAGGGCAGCTATTTGCAATTGGTTCTGTTTTGACAAATAGATTTAAAAGAAATAGTGATATTGATTTTGTTGTTGATTTTTCCGGAGTTGAATTATATGATTATGCTGATAATTATTTTGATTTAAAATTTTCACTTGAGAATCTTTTTCATCGTGATGTTGATTTATTGGAGGACAAAGCAATAAACAATCCATATTTAAGACAATCTATTGACTCATCCAAAAAACTGATATATGGATAGCGACATTAAAACATGGCTTTTTGATATACTACAATCAATTACTGAGATTGAAAGTTACTTTGGAAACAAACCTAAGATATTCGAGGACTATTCAAAAGATATTAAAACAAAGCGTGCTGTCGAAAGAGATATTGAAATAATTGGCGAAGCAATCAATCGGATTCTAAAAAAGGATAATAATTTTGAAATAGAAAATGTTCAAAAGATTATAGGAACTCGCAATCGAATAGCACATGGATACGATAAAATTTCGGATGATTTAATTTGGAGTATTGTGATAAATCATTTACCAAAACTCAAGACCGAGATTACTTCAATGTTAGAGCAATAGAAAGGCTACACATAACACCACATACCACTACACCGTGCATTAATGTGTAACTTTACGAATTCAACATTAAATAAAATCTCTGTTCTTCGGTATTTGCAATCAAATATTATTTTGCAACTTCTTCAATTTCCTTCATTATTTTTTTTGCAAGTTGAACAGCTTTAGAAATTGTGGTTGATTCGGCATAAATCCGGATAATCGGCTCTGTATTTGATTTTCGCAAATGAACCCACTCCTGAGCAAAATTTATTCGAAGACCATCAACGGTTATACAATTAAAGTTTTTATATTTATTGTACATTTTACTTATTATTTTATCCGGAACAATTCCTTTTTTTAATTCAATTTTATTTTTTGAAATAAAATAATCGGGTAAGGTTTTTCGCAATGCCGAACATGTAAGTTTTGATTGTGCAAGCTGTGACAGAAATAATGCTATACCCACCAAAGCATCGCGACCATAATGCAGTTCGGGATAAATAACTCCGCCATTACCTTCTCCGCCAATTATTGCTTTGGTGTTTTTCATTGTTTTAACAACGTTTACTTCGCCTACTGCCGATGCTGTGTATTTTCCTTTATGGTTATTTGTTATATCTCGTAATGCTCCCGATGAGCTTAAGTTTGAAACAGTATTTCCAGGTGTTTTAGAAAGAACATAATCGGCAACAGAAACTAAAGTATATTCTTCGCCAAAAAAAGTTCCATCTTCGCAAATAAAAGCCAAACGGTCAACATCCGGGTCAACCACTATTCCCAAATTTGCTTTTGACGATACAGTTTTTTTAATGGTTTCAACTAAATTTTCCGGTAATGGTTCGGGATTATGTGCAAAATTGCCATTTGGCACATTATTAATCTCAACTATTTTTTTGACTTTTAAAGCAGTTAAAAGTTCTTTAACTGCAAGCGAACCAACAGAATTTATTCCATCAACAAGAATTGTGAATTTTGCTTTTTCTATTGCCTTAATGTCAACTAAAGCAAGCTTTAAAATTTTATCAATATGTTTTTTGTTATAATTATTGATTAATGTTACAGTTCCCAAATTATCTACTTCGGTATAATTGTACGATTTGTTTTCGGCATAATCAAGAACTTTTTTCCCTTCATTGTCGGGAAGAAATTCTCCTTTATTATTTAATAATTTAAGTGCATTCCAATGTTTTGGATTATGACTTGCGGTAATAATTATACCGCCATTAGCTTTTTCGAGAATAACTGCCATTTCTACTGTTGGAGTTGAAGCTAATCCCAAATCAATAACATTAATTCCGCAACCTGTTAATGTGCCAATAATTATGTTTGCAACCATTGAGCCCGAAATTCGTGCATCTCTGCCAACCACAACTTTATATTTTGTAGATTTCGATTGTTCTTTAACCCATTGACTATAAGCAGTTGTAAATTTAAGAATATCAGATGGAGTTAAGTTATCACCGGCAATTCCACCAATAGTTCCACGTATTCCGGAAATTGATTTAATAAGAGGCATATAAAAAATTTAAGATTTGCAATTTATGACATTAAAACTTAAAATATTTTTTTGTTATACAATTTATTCTGTTTAACAAATAAAATTTGTTCAAAATTGAATAAAAATTGTAACTACTCAGCCACTAAATTAACTTTAAAATAGCCACAGATTCACGGATTTTAAACTACCAAAGGTAGTTTTATTTGTGGAAATTTAAAAAACCAATTAATTTTAATCTGTGAATCTGTGGCATATATTTGTTCTTTAACATTTTAAACTGGCTGCTGTGTAGTTACTAAAAATTAAGTAAAACGCAAAAACAAATATAACAATAAAATAAAATGCTTTATTATTATGAATGCGAATCAAGGGTTGAAATTTAAAAGTCCCCCTTCCTTCGTCAGGATAAACTCCGGGACAACATATTGGTAGAATTGTTTCATTGCAACTGTGGCACGGTTTCAAACCGTGCCACAGTTTGCTAAATGGTTAAATAACAATGAAACAATAAAACAATGAAACCAATTCCAATT
>JAVHRE010000256.1:0-3102 GCA_036171495.1 Bacteroidales bacterium | reverse complement strand
CTAGTGTTATGTTAAGCATGAATTGACGGATAAAGTCTTTTTAATTTAATTCGGGCTTTCTTCGTTGTGAACTGCCAATTTATCTTACATTACTTATTATTCCTATCATTTTGCCATGCGTTTACTTCTTCTTCTACTTCTTTCTTTGTTCTAATATGCCTATTTAAGCATTGCCCATTTAATACATGTAGTTCAATTTCTGCCATATTGAGCCAACTCCCATGTTTAGGAGTAAATACAAATTCAAACCTGTCCCATAATCTTTTTGCTTCCTCGGGTTTGAATGTTTCATATAATGCTGAAGCTGCATGAGTCTTAAAGTTGTCCATTACAAGAACTATTTTTTTTGCTCTCGAATATTGCTTATCTGCTATCATTTTTATAAACACTGCCCAATCTTTCTTTGTTTTAAATTCGGTAATCTTTGTGAAACGCTTACCTTTTAACGGCTCATTAGCCATAAATATATTGACAACCCCGTGCCGGATATATTCATAATCCACTCTGGTTTCTTGTCCCTGTTTCATTTTTGTCGATGGACGACCTTCTTCAATTAATTGCTTAGGCGACTCATCCATGCAGACTACCGGATATTTTGAATCATAAGGTCTTTTATAAACATCTAATACATGTTCCATGTTTGCTACAAATTCACTGTTCTTCTCAGGTGGAATAACCCACCCTTTTACTTTCCAAGGCTTAAGTTCGTTTTTTTTAGCACTTCACCTACTTTGACATGTGAAATACTCTCTACATAATTAAGTTCAACCATTTTATCAGCCAACAAACGTAAAGACCATTTTGTACGTCCCTTTGGTGGTGCACTACAGCATAATGTGATTAATTTGGCTTCAACATCGCCATCAACTTTTCTTTCGTAGTTTCTGCTTGTTGGTTTTCTTTCAAGAACTGAATCAAGCCCTTCTTCAATAAATCTCTTTTTTACTCTATCTATTGTCCGCATCCCGATTTTTAGCACTTTACAAATCTGCTCATTTGTCACTTTTTCTGAATACTTACCCCTATCACAATTCAGGAGTATGTATGCTGTCCGATAAGTCTGTGAAGTGTGTGAACCCTTATTAACGACACTCTTAAGTTCTTCAACTTCCGACTTTGTCAATTTGATTGTATAACGTATCATATGCAAAAGTTTTTGCAAAGATAATACAATATTTGAAATATACATCATATTACACTTAACTTAACAGTAGTTGGTAAACAACCTTGTGAGCAATTATCACAAAAGTATAATTGTTTTGTAAAAACAATTAAAAGACGTATTGTTCAAGTTGCTTTTATTAAAACGGTTTAATAACAAAATAAAAAAAAACGTGTTTTTATATAAAAACAAGATTTATTTGCCTGCTAAACTATTATTAACAATGTTTTTATTTTCAAGTGTTAATCTAATCCCGTCATGGTAAGTTACCATAAACGCATCGCTAAAACCAGTACCTTTAAGTATTTTTAATGCCTGAATAGCTACATCATTTGAGTTGTATTCGCCAGCAAGATAACGTGTAAATCCTTCCTGATTTTTTTCAGTTGTAATAGGATTTATTCCTCTGAAAGCACTTTCGTCGGCTGGTTTTAGAAAAGCTCCAACTTGAATTCTGTAACAAGTTTTATGTGGTGTTTCGGTAATTTCATTATTGTTAATTGTTTCTATTATATCTTTTGATGGAATGCTGTTAGTAATAATTGTTTTTTCTTTAATTAAAGCAATGTCGTTTTTTTGATTATTTTCTTTTGCATCGGCAACATTTATCTTTTCCATATTGTTATCTAAAAACAAATCATAATTAATAGTATTGTTTGGCAAATAATCTATTGAATAATAAGTGCTAATTGTTTTTTCTATTTTTTCAATAACCTCGTCTTCTGTTTTTTGAGCAGAAACCAACATTTCTAAACTTTCTTTGTCATTTGTTAATTCGTAACCTCTTTTTCTTAATTCTTTTGCTTTTCCCCATTGAATATTTGATTCTTTTATAAGCTTATTGTAGTTTGCAACACATTCTTTATTCGATTTTGGTGTTATTTGGGTTTGATGATTTTTAAAAAAGGCAAATGTTATATCGTTTGAAAGCTCAAGAGATTCAATTACATCGAGTTTTTTTTCAGTTATTTCAGATTTAGTAATCGCAATCTTTCTTTCTGTTTTATTTTTAATGTCTTCAAATTTTGAAGTCATTTTTGCAATTTGATTTAATTGCTCTAAATCAGCATTCATTTGCTTAGTGTTATTTAGCCATTTATTTGCTTCCAGTTTTATTTTATATGCCTCATTAATTGCATATCTGTCATTTGGGTCGATTTTTATTTTCTTTAAAATGTTTGATATATTGACATCTCCACAAGGAATTATTTGAGAACGAAGATTAACACTTAAAAGAATAAGTATTGCAAAAGTTAAGGCTGTTGTTTTCATAATAGTTTTTTTGTATAAATCTAAATGTCTATTTAACTTATTACAAGAGTATAAACACTCAAAAACAAAAAAATAATTTTAAGTGTTTTTTGTAAAAAAACTAATTTACAACGAGTGCTTTTACCTAATAATTAGAGTGTAAAAACGAAAAATAATTAAATGTTTTAGTCTTAAATATCTGATTATCTTTGTAATCCCTTATTAAAAAAATCGTTAAAAGGCTTCATTGCTTTAAATATTGCAAGTGATTTTTTAAAGGCACCTTTGTTTAAAAGGAAGTCGTCTTTAATAGGGTGAATTAAAGTGTAATCTTTAAATTTTAAATATTCGGCTCCTTCAAAATTTTTATCAAAGCCTTTGGGCATTAACGTAGTTTTTGAACCTGAAATTTCTTTAAAGTATTTCTGAAAATCTTTTGAGGAAATAATTTTCTCAAATTCCTCAAAATTATAATAAATTTCTTCCCTTAGTTTTTTAAGAATTGGTGGAGGAGGCATGTAAATCCCGCCACCTATGAAGCATTCGCATGGTTCAACATGTATGTAATACCCAGCCATCCCGCTTTTACGTCCTCCATTTACAAAGAAAGCCCCAAAGTTTGTTTTGTATGGTGTTTTATCTTTCGAAAAACGAACATCTTTATAAATCCTGAAAACACAATCTTTTGG
>JAVHRE010000255.1:0-3115 GCA_036171495.1 Bacteroidales bacterium | reverse complement strand
CTCACGTATCTTTACTCACAACCATTTGTTAATTATTCACGCAACAAAGTCGATTGCAATTATGATTACTATATTCGGATTCGTAACCATGTTTTTTTATTTGAGTTTAAAGACGTATTTTTTCCAATAAAGGGTAATTATGAGGATATTAAGGAGGTTATAGATGCACGTCTAACGGGTGAAAAGGGGGTAGGACAATTAATAAAACAAATTGATAAACTCGCAAAACACCCCGACTTGTTTGATGATTTTGGTGAATATAATTTAGACCGTTTATTTATTTATCCAATTATTGTTTATACAGATAGTTCTTTTGGTATCACAGGAATAAATCATTATTTGAACGCAAATTTTAGAAATAACCTTAATAATGAAACTAAAAATAAATTCTTTTTAGTAAACCAATTAGCAATGATACATTTTGATTTTTTTCTTGAGCGGTTTGATTTGTTTAAAAGTGGAGAAGTTGATTTAGTCCAAATTTTCCACACAGTCAATCAGGCAAGGGCGACAACAATAGAGCAGTATCAAAAATTCAAGGATAGAACATCCTTCGTTAGTTTATTTGATGGGTTTGATATTATCCTGAGTAAAAAGTATCCATTTAGTCCTAAAGCTACAATAGGCGGAACTCTTTATAATGAGGTGATTGATGCTGTTAAGCCATTTTTGGCTATTGACTGACTTGATAGTATTGATAATATTTTTTGAATTTTTCCAATTAAAGATTACTTTTGTGACTACAGAAATTAAATGTGCCTTAACGGGTAATAATGCAGGGTATTTCACCGAATCGTATAGTGAATTTTATTTAGCTTATAAGTTACTGATATTGAGGGTGTTCTGAGCAGGGGGGAAATCCCAGCGGGAGAGAGAGAGAGAGAGAGAGAGAGAGAGCACTGAAAGAGCAAAGCCCTTGAAATTCAAGGGCTTTTGCTTTTATTCTAATAACCATTCCGAACCTGAATAATTTGAACGCATCATAAAGAAATCCAAAAAACATATTCGGCTAAAATAACTCCATATGGAAGCTATGGCTTATTTTTAGGATTATCAATTTCTTTATTTAGCCATTCAATATATTTTGGCAGCTGAGAAACTAAATAATAAGGCAGATTCAATAAATGATATTTTTTACCGGCTTGTGTTGTTACTTTAGTTATAGATAATTCCCCGGCATAAAAACGAATTGCAATTTTGTTGGGCGATTCATCCATAAAAAGATGTAACGATTTTAGTTTACCCTCTTTTCCTGATTTTACTTCTATTGGTAATAACTTCCCATCAAGAGCAATTATATAATCAACTTCAGCAGTTGAAGTTGTTTTTTCCCGCACCCAAAAATTTAAAGCACTTAAGGCATTAAAATTACACGCTAACAATTCCTGCCCTACCAAATGTTCAATTACTGTACCTTGATAAACATTATTCAAGTCAGTAGTTCCAATTATTTCTTTTTGAATTCCTGCCGCATAATTCATTAAGCCAGTATCTAATAATTGCAGTCTTGGTGATTTTTGTAATTCAGGTATTATAGGCAGTTTAGTATTAGTTGTTGGATAAATTAAACTAAGTAGCAAAGCTTTTTCTAAGATCCGCAAGGCTTCACCTACTTCTTTTGAACCATAACCCGATTTGCCAAAACCTTGAAATTTAATACGCTTTCCTGCCTCAAAACAACTCGCTTTTATAACATGCCTGATTATTTGCACTTGTGTATTGGTATGCGCATACTTCTCTACATCATCTATGTATGATGCTATAAGGGAATCATACAAAGTACCTAATGAGGTTATATCTTTTGTTTCGGAATATTCTTTAACAATTTCGGGCATACCGCCTATTAAAGCGTACGTATGAAAAAGAGTTAATAATTTTTCGTGTGCAAATGGTTTTAAAGGAATGTGATTTATTTGTTCCAGTGATTTTATTTCGCCAGAGGCTTCCAAAAATTCAATAAATGAAACAGGCCTTACAACTACAAATTCAACCCTGCCAACCGGGAAACGTAATTTGTTATCAAAAATTGTTTCGAGTAATGAGCCGGCTGCAATAACAGGCATTTCGGGCATTTGTTCATAGAAAAAACGTAAAATATTAAATGCTTCAGGTACTTCCTGAATCTCGTCTATAAATAGTAATGTTTTTTTTCTTTTTGAGTATTCTTTATCTTTCAAAAAAAATAAGGACTGCACTAATGTTTCTAAATCCTTAAAATTTTCAAATGGTTTACGGTCGGCAGGAAGCTCTAAATTTAAATAGATGTACTGCTCAAATTTTTTGGCAAACTGATTTACAACAGTAGTTTTACCAACTTGCCTAGCTCCTCTTATTACTAATGGCTTTCTATTCTTTTTTTTTGCCCATTTTTCAAGCTCTTTTACTATGGTTCTTTTAAACATATCACAAAACTAGGGTAAATATTCTAATTATTACATATAAAATTAGGGTAATTTATTCAATTATTAGATATATAATTAGGGTAATAGTTTTGTTTTTTTAATTACAAGATGATTAATCTGTCTGAAAAGACCTACATTGAAGGATAAGCACATTGCGGGGGGCATCCGGTTATTAGGTTAATTTTTTTTAGGTTTTAATATTATGGAACGTTTCAGGTTTACCAAAATATCAAGGTCATTATAAATAAGGTTCGGAATTTGGCCTGTCAAGATCACTGGATGGTGAAGCCAAAAGCCATCAAAACACATCAAAAGCCTTTCAGATTTAGTTCTGAAAGGCTTTTTGATTTATACTTGGGTAGTCAAATTCTAGCGAAATAAGGGGGCATGTGAATTATTACGACCGTTTTGTAAAACAGAAATTTGAAAAGCCTACAATCGGTATTGTTATTTGCAGTCAGGCTTCATAGCTATGGTGGTATCGTACTTTATAGCTATCAATAAAATGGAAACTGTGGAAAGCCATTTTAAAAGTTTAAAATCTATTGATTCAAAAAATCGTCAAATAAAACGATTGAAGTTAGAATTTAATGCAGCCCGTAGGGTTAGAGTGTTCTCCAAATAAATAAAAAGCATGAAGAAATAAATTTTTTATTTTTTAAATTGAATGTCCGTAATTGTACCTAAAGAAAAATAAAGTATTAAATTTGAGG
>JAVHRE010000254.1:0-3138 GCA_036171495.1 Bacteroidales bacterium | reverse complement strand
TATTGCAAACAACTTGTTGTTAATATTTATGACCACTTAAGTTAAAGCGTATGCGCGAATGCGGGAATCTCCTGTTCGAAGAAGATGCTTCTGAATTGAATAAAAAACATGTACAAACTTCTCTTTTCATACTGGCGAAGACAAAAAATGGAATGCAAATATTAATCTGGCTCTCTGCGGAAGATTATTCGCTTCGCTCATGAGACCGCTTCGCTTAGTTCCCGCCGGAGTTTATCCTGACGAAGGAAGGGCGGGAATGACGGAAAACATTGTGTTTTATGCTGTAAAAGGCGTTATTTCTTGTGTTTTTTAACCCTTAATTCGCATAAATAATAAATAAACATACAATAAATTAATAAAATGTATATTTGATAAATAATTTTAATGCAATAATGTACGAGATAACAATACCCGGCTATGTTGATGTAATAGATATTTTTGATTTTATTCTTGCCCCGCTGTATATTATTGTTATATTATTTATTGCATTAAATTATCAAAAGAAAAACGAATTAGGAAATCCGGTTTTTCGTTATTTCACAAGCGGTTTATTAGCGAAAATATTTGGTGGACTTGCATTTTTGCTTATTTATATTTATTATTATGGTGATGGTGATACTTGTGAATATTACAACTCAAGCGTTAATTTAATTAGGTTGGCTGGAAATAATTTATCTGTATTTTTTTCCATAATGTTTGGCAATGCTTCTCCCGAAAATTATTCGTATTTTAACAGCGAAACAGGAGTTCCATCTTATTATTTTGATAGCAATTCGTTTGCTGTATCACGTTTTACTGTTCTATTTGTGCTTTTAGGTGCTAAAAGTTTTATGGCAACAACGGTGTTAATTGCTACAATTACATATTTTGGGGTTTGGAGGCTATTTTTACTTTTTGCCGAACAAAACAAAGAAATTGTAAAACAAATAGCCTTTGCACTTTTGTTTATTCCTTCTGCATTCTTTTGGGGGTCGGGAATATTAAAAGACAGTTTTACTTTAAGTGCAGCATGTTGGCTAATGGTATCGGTGTATTATCTGATTATTAAAAAAAAGAAAATCGTATTTCATATAATCACATTAATAATCAGCGTCTTTATACTTCTATCAATTAAGCCATATATTTTCTTTGCTGCATTTGGCGGAATAATTATTATGCTCGTACATCATTTTGTTCGTGATGTAAAAAATAAAGTGCTAAAATATACTGTTTTGCCAATTTTAATTATTGTTTTTGTTTTTGGAGGAATATATGTTATGCTTAATGTTGGAAATACAATTGGTGGTTGGTACTCATCAGTTGATAAAGTTGTTGAAAAGGCATACATTACCCAACAGGATTTAAAACAAGAATATTACGGAGGCAACAGGTTCGATATTGGCTCGTTTAAACCCACAATTGGCGGAATTTTATTAAAAGCTCAACCTGCAATAACGGCTGGGCTTTTTCGCCCATTTGTTTGGGAAAGCAAAAACCCTGTTATGCTAATATCCGGATTAGAGAGTTTTATGTTTCTTTTTCTTTTTTTATATGTAGTACTATTAAGTTTTATGGCATTATTTAATATTGGTATAAATAATATGCTTAAAACAGGATTCGATAATTCGTTAGTTGTATTTTCATTAGTTTTTAGTTTGATGTTTGCTTTTATGGTTGGCTTAACTACTGCTAATTTTGGAGCATTAGTAAGATACAAGATTCCACTAATTCCTTTTTTTCTATCGGCTTTATTTATTATAATAAACAGATTTAATAAACAAAAGGCAAAAAACATTATAGATTAATAAACATTATGCACATTCTTTTTTTAAGTTACGATGGAATTACAGATGCATTGGGACAATCTCAAATTTTACCTTATTTAAAAGGACTTGCAAAACTTGGTTTTAAAATTCACATAATTTCTGCCGAAAAGAGTTTCGATAATTTTGAAAAATCAAAAAATAATTTAAATGAATGCGATATTAATTGGCATCCAATTAAATACACTAAATCGCCACCTGTATTATCTACTGTTTGGGATATTTATAAAATATTTAAACAAGCTAAAAAAATAATTCGAAATTATCCGGTTGAAATTATTCATTGCAGGGGATACATTACATCAATAATTGGATTAAAATATAAGAAAAAACACAAAATCAGTTTTTTGTTTGATATGCGTGGGTTTTATCCCGACGAAAGAGCCGAAGGTGGCTTGTGGAACATAAATAATTTCATATATTCGTTAATTTACAATTGGTTTAAACGTAAAGAAAAAGAATTTTTAAATAATGCCGATTATATAATTTCATTAACTAAAAAAGGTAAAGAAATTATTTGTAATAATATTGTAAACAAGAAGTTAAACGATATTGAAATAATACCTTGTTGCGTTGACATACAAAAATTTAATTTTAATGAAATCAGCAATAACACAATTCAAAACATTAAAAATGAGCTTAATATACAAAATGATGCCGTTATTTATACTTATCTTGGTTCAATTGGAACTTGGTACATGCTTGACGAAATGCTTATTTTTTTTAATTTAATTTATAAACAAAATTCAAAAAGTGTTTTGCTATTTATTACTAACGATTCGCCTAATATTATTCGAAATGCAATTATTAAAAACAATTGCAACAATAGTTCAATAATTATTATAAACAAAACTTACGACTTGATTCCAAAATATTTGTCAGTTTCCAACTGGGGCTTGTTTTTTATTAAGCCGGTATATTCCAAAAAAGCTTCGTCGCCTACAAAATTAGCAGAGTTTTTGGCAATGGGAATCCCTGTAATTACAAATAAAGGTATTGGCGATGTTGATGAATTTATTGAGTCAACTAATGCGGGAGTTTTAGTTGGCGATTTTACCGAATCAGAATTTAATAATGCGATTTCAAAAATTAATTCTTTTAAAAAACAAAGTAAGGATTATTACGCCAATTTAGCCAAAAAATATTTTAATAAAGATGATGCGATTAACAAATATGCAGACGTATATAATAGGATAACCAATACTTAATTCTATTTTAACAAATTCCAAATATCAAATCAAAAATCCCAAAATCAAAGCGAAAAACAAATTAGAAATTACTAATAATGCGAATTAAGGGTTAAAAAACACTATAAAAGCACCTTTCTTAGCATCAA
>JAVHRE010000253.1:0-3141 GCA_036171495.1 Bacteroidales bacterium | reverse complement strand
AATGAGTCTAAAGTTTGTTGAGTAATCTCAGATGATTTTTTAAAATTATCTTCGATAATTTCCTGAAAATTAACAAAACCTGGTTTTGTTGTTGTTTTTGTTTTTTCCATTGTAAGTGCAGTTTTTTTAAATTATTAATAAATTAAATTAAGAATGCAAATTTACAACTTTTTAAGTCGGTAAAAAAATAAACATTAAATAATTTAGAATAAAAATGTTAAATCGTTAATATACAGCAAATTAATATTTTTATGTTTCACAACATTTATTTTGTATGTTGTAGATAATAAGAGAAATAATAAAACCAAACTGACCGAATATTGTCTGTTCATAAAGTTTTATATTTTGATTTTTATCGGTTTATTATTCTAACCCTAAAGGGTGTAAAACGTTGAATATCAAAATTTTCTTCAAGGCAATATCATTATGTTAAGGTTATATTAATAATTAACAATTAATAATTAAATTAATTCTGTTTTTTTTTCTGCAATTATTATATAATTTTGCTGTGAAAAAATTTAGCTTATGCTTGTTATTTCAATAAAATTCAAGGTTTTAATATAAATAAAAAATAAATTATTATGGATTATGTAGAAAAATTTAAAAATGTAAGTGTTCTTGGAGCTGCCGGAAAAATGGGCAGTGGTATTCTTATGCTTACGGCTTTTGAAATGGCTGATTTAAGCCTAAAGCCCGAAAACAAAGGAAAAACATTTATTTTGCATGCAATTGATGTTTCGCAGGAAGCATTGAGTGGTTTGTTAAAAAACATTAAAAGTCAGGTTTTAAAAAATGCCGAAAAAAACATAGTTCAATTAAGAAAAGTTTATGCCAACAGAGCCGATTTAATTGAAAATATTGATGTTATTAACCAGTATATTGGCGATGTGCTGAAACTAATTGTACCGCACACTCATATTGAGGCAAGTTATAGGTCAACATTAATTTTTGAGGCAATAAAAGAAGACCCTGATTTAAAAGTTAAAGTATTAAAAAAAATTAATGAAATTAATACTTTAAAACCTTGGTTTTTTACAAACACTTCATCAATTCCAATAAGTTATATTGATAAAGAAGCTAAACTTGAAGGCAGAATTTTAGGTGTGCATTTTTATAATCCACCTGCCGTTCAGAAATTAGTAGAAGTTATTAAATCGGAAAATACTAAACCTGAGCTTCACGAATTTGCAAGCATGCTAATAAAAAATTTAAGAAAAATTGAAGTTCCGTCTTACGATAAAGCAGGATTTATTGGCAACGGACATTTTATGCGTGATGCCCTTTATGGAATGGAGCAAGCTACAAAATTATCAACCGAAATGCCTTTTGTTGAAGCCGTTTATGATATTAATAAAGTAACTCAGGATTATTTAATTCGTCCGATGGGTATTTTTCAGCTTATTGATTATGTTGGAATAGATGTTTGTCAGTACATAATGAAAGTTATGAAACCTTATGTCAGCGATGAAAATATTCATAGCCCACTGCTTGATAAATTTATGGAAATTGGTGTTAAAGGCGGTCAAAATGCTGATGGTTCGCAAAAAGACGGTTTCTTAAAATATGAGAAAGGAAAGCCAGTTGCAATTTACGACCCTGCTCAAAAACAATATGTAGCTATTTCAGATATTTCTGCAAAATGTGAACAGAAATTAGGTGCAATGCCTGCAACAGTTAAGCCATGGAAAGTTGTTGTTGGAAATCCCGCAAAAGAAGAAATCCTTAAAAAATATTTTGCAGAATTAAAAACAATGGACACAATTGGAGCTAATCTTGCAAAAAATTATGCAAAACGCTCAAAAGAAATTGGTGTTAAATTAGTTAGTAATAAAGTCGCTTATTGCGATAAAGATGTAAACACAGTGTTGCTTACAGGATTTTTTCATGCTTATGGTCCAATTAACGATTATTTAAATTAAAGGAGGAAATTAAAATGAAACTTAGAAGAAAAATATACATGGTTGGTGGTTATAATACAACCTCAATGGGAACCGGACGTAAAGAGTTTAACCCAAAAGTTGAACGCCCCGGGCTTGAATACTATATTAAAGAAGCCGGACAAGGAACATTGAAACAAATTGGCGGTGCAAAAAATGTTGACGAAGGAGTTATTGCTAATTTTATGGCTGCACGCTTCAATTACCAGGGAAATCTGGCTGGATTTATACCTTATATTGATGAGGGCTTAACTTATAAACCTTGTACAAGAGTTGAAGGTGCCTGTGGTTCAGGGGCATTAGGTTTAATGACTGGTATTCGTTCTGTTCTTGCCGAAACTGCTGATGTAGTTCTTGTTATTGGCACAGAAGTTCAAAATACTGTTAAAGCAGTTTATTGTGCAGATATTCTTGCAGGTGCAGGTTGGTTTAAAGAACGTAAAGAAGGTCATGCTTATTTTTTTCCCGGAAAATTCAGTGACAGGGCAGGGAATTATTACGAAAAATTTGGCAAAGAAAAAACCAGAAAAGCTATGGCAAAATGGTATGTTAATGCAATTGAAAATGCACGTCTTTGTCCTACGGCTCAGGAATATCATAATACGACTAAAGATTTAGAATCTGTTGGAATGATGCAACCTAACCCTCGTTCATTTGTTGATAATCTAAATGTTTTCGATTGCTCAAAAGTATCCGATGGTGCTTCGGCAATAGCAATTGTTTCGGAAGAAGGATTAAAACGCTGCGGAATAGATAAAAAAGATGCAATTGAAGTAATAGGTTTTGGACAAGCCGAAAATGATATTACAAAACCACCAAAGGACCTTACAAAATTAGATACAACTACAGTAGCAGTTAAAAAAGCTTTTGAAATGGCTAATATTACTAAAGAACAAATTGCAACAGTTGAGTGTCACGATTGCTTTACTATTACCGGAATTTTAGCTGTTGAAGCCATTGGTTTTGCAGAATACGGAAAAGGACCTGATTTTGTTTTAGAAGGAAACACTTCACGTACCGGAAAAGTTCCATTTAATACAACAGGTGGACTTGTAGGTTGGGGACATCCAACAGGAGCTACAGGTGTTCATCAGGCAGTTACAATTTTAGAACAACTTACCGGAAAAGCAGGTAAATCGCAAATTAATATTCCTGCCGACCGTCCTTATGGCTTAACTGTTAATATGGGTGGCGACGATAAAAC
>JAVHRE010000252.1:0-3156 GCA_036171495.1 Bacteroidales bacterium | reverse complement strand
ACCCTATTATCGCAATTCGTGGCAAATTCGGATATTATTATAAAAACTAAAATCATTGTTAATTAAAAAATTATTTTGCAAATTTGGGGCAAATCAATATTAATAATCGTTTAAAAGTATCTATTAAAAATTATAATCATGAGAACATTAAAAAAATTATTTCTGTTTTTATTTGTTGGTATTTTTTCATTAGCAGCAATTGCTCAAACCAATACCGATTTAAAACAACTTATTCCGGTTGACCCAAACATAAAAATTGGGAAACTTGATAATGGTATAGTTTATTATATCAGAAAAAATAGTAAACCCGAAAATCGTGTTGAACTTCGTTTAGCAGTAAATGCAGGTTCGATTCTCGAAAACGACAACCAACAAGGATTAGCACATTTTTGCGAACACATGTGTTTTAATGGAACTACTAATTTTCCTAAAAACGAATTAGTTAACACTATCGAAAAAATGGGAATTCGCTTTGGTGCCGACTTAAATGCTTATACAAGTTTCGACGAAACTGTTTACATGCTTAAAGTTCCAACAGACCAACCTGAGTTAGTTGACAAAGGAATGCAAATAATTGAAGATTGGGCACATAATGTTACTTTTGATGGAACTGAAATTGATAAAGAACGTGGCGTTATTTTAGAGGAACGTCGTTTAGGACTCGGTGCCAATGATAGAATGAGAAAAAAATCTTTTCCGGTAATTTTTAAAGGTTCAAAATATGCTGATAGAATTCCAATTGGAACAAAAGAAATACTCGAAGGATTCAAATACGAAACCCTTCGTAATTTTTACAAAACATGGTATCGCCCAAATTTAATGGCAGTTGTTATTGTTGGCGATATTGATGTTGCACAAATGGAACAAAAAATAATTGCTCATTTTAGTAAAATAACAAATCCTGCTAATCCTATTAAACGTGAAGTTTTTGACCTTCCCAATAACGATGAACCACTTATCAGTATTGAAACAGATGCCGAAGCAACATCTAGTGATATAATGTTTTTTTACAAACATCCAAAACAAATTACAAAAACAATTGGTGATTATAAAAATTCTTTAATGCAAGAATTCTTTACTGGCATGCTAAACGACCGGTTTGATGAAATTATGCAAAAACCCGATGCACCTTTTGTTTATGTCGGAACAAATTATGGCGAATTTTTAGCCCGTTCAAAAGACGCATATCAAACCTATGCTCAAACTAAAGAGAATAAGCTTGCCCAAGCATTTGAAGTTCTTCTGTCAGAAAACGAAAGAGTAAAACGTTTTGGATTTACAACAAGCGAATTTGAGCGCCAAAAAGCAAAAATTTTAACTCAATACGAAAAAGAAGCAAAAGAATTTGATAAAACGGAATCAAGAAGTTTAGCGATGGAATATGTTTATAATTTTCTTGCAGAAAACCCAATTCCTGGTGCTCAAAAAAATTACGAACTTGCTAAACAATTTATTCCGGAAATTAAAATTGAAGATATAAACAACCTTGTAAAAACTTGGATTAGCGACAAAAACATGGTAATAATGGTTACAGCTCCTAAAAAAGACAATATAAAAGTACCAACCGCCGAAAATTTATTAAACATTATTAAAAGTGTTAAAACAAAAGATTTACAAGCTTATACCGAAAATGTTTCGAGCGACCCATTACTTGCAAATATTCCAACAGGCAGCGAAATTGTTAGCAAAAACGTAAATAACGAACTCGAATATACCGAAGTAACTTTTGCTAATGGAGTTAAAGCTATTTTAAAACCAACAACTTTTAAAAATAACGAGATTAAAATTTCATCATATTCGCTTGGCGGAACATCACTTGCAAGCAATGACGATTATATAACAGCAATGTTTGCAGCTAATATTATTGACGAAAGCGGAATTTCAAAGTTTAATAAAACAGATTTAGGTAAAAAACTTGCCGGAAAAGACTTAAAAATTGAACCATCAATTTCTGAACTTAAACAAGGATTTTCTGGTAAATGTGCTCCAGCCGATTTAGAGGCTACATTGCAATTAATTTATTTATACTATACCGAACCACGTTTGGATAAAGAAGCTTTTGATGCTTTTATTTCTAAAATGAAATCGCAATTAATGTTTGTTGCAAATAACCCACAATTTGCTTTTTATAAAAAACTTGCCGAAACTGTTACACAAAACGACCCTCGCTCTATTATTATTCCAACAGCTGAGCAACTCGAAAAAATTAGTCTCGAAAAAGCTTTTGAGTTTTATAAAAATCGTTTTGCAGATGCTTCCGAAACTAAATTTTTCTTTGTTGGTAATTTTGAAATTGATAACATTTTGCCACTAATAAAAAAGTATATAGACGGGTTACCATCAAAAGGACAAAAAGAAATGTGGAAAGATGTTAATCCAAAATTTCCTCAGGGAATTGTTGAAGACATTGTAAACAAAGGCATTGAAGAAAAAGGATTTGTTGGTTTAGTTTGGGACACTGGTTTTGAATGGTCAATAAAAAACATATTGATAGAAAAGATGCTTACCCGTATTTTAGATATTAAACTTCGTGAAACAGTTCGCGAAAACGAAGGCGGAACTTATGGGTTACAAGTTCGCGACCAAGTAGATAAATTTCCAAAATCGGAATATAGTTTAACAATTATTTTTGGTTGCGACCCAAAACGTCAGGATACACTTGTAAAAGTTGTTTTTAGCGAAATGGAAAAAATCGTTAAAAATGGTCCAACCGAAGAAGATATGAATAAAATTAAAGAAACACTTATACGCGAACGCGAAACCGACCTAAAGAAAAACGACTGGTGGCTAAAGAAACTCGAAAATATTTACTATTTTGATGAACCTAAAAAATCATTTGCCGATTTTAACGATAACGTAAAAGCTGTTACAAATGAAGAAATAAAAGCAGCCGCAACAAAATACTTTAACATGAAAAATTATGTTAAGGTTTATTTAAAACCTGAAAAGAAATAAATTTATAAACGAGACAGCTCAAATTCGGTTGACAATTTTGTAACACATTTTAAAATGATTTCAAAGACAGCCGACACTCAAACCCAACCCTTCTGTTTTAATTTTTTTTCCACCGCACTTTTTCGGCAAAGCCTCCCGATTGCTATCGCATACGCTTTAACTTAAGTGGTCATAAATATTAACAACAAGTTGTTTGCAATA
>JAVHRE010000251.1:0-3159 GCA_036171495.1 Bacteroidales bacterium | reverse complement strand
TTGACTTTTTATAAGATTCAGAGGTTGCTAAAGTAAATCGTGCAACTGTAACATCGTTTTCTAAATGACGAACATCTGGATCTTTACCAACATGTCCAATTAAAATAGCTTTATTTACTGACATAATGTATTTGAGTTTAATTAATTTAATACAAAGGTAAATGATTAAATTCAATTTACAAATTATTTTTTTAATAGTTTCTATTATAAAAATATAATTGATTATAACACAGAGTTGTTAAATAATTTACAATAAATAGCTTATTGTTTATAAACCAGATAATTAATACGTCATCAAAAAATAGCAGTTCGTCAACATATATCAGTAAATTAAAAAATTATGAAAAAAAAATGTAAATAAATTTTTTTGATATAAAAATAACTACTATATTTGCCCGCTAAAAAAATTATTATTAACATTTGTAAAATAAAAACTATTTAACATGACAAAAGCAGACATGGTTAATGAGATTTCCAAACATACTGGAATCGAAAAAGTTACTGTTCAAAAAACAGTTGAAGCATTTATGGAAACCCTAAAAGGTTCAATGGTAAAAGGTAACAATGTTTACCTAAGAGGTTTTGGTAGCTTTATTATTAAAAAGAGAGCTAAAAAAACAGCTAGGAATATTTCGAAGAATACAACTATTATTATTCCCGAACATTTTATTCCAGCTTTTAAACCTGCTAAATCTTTTTCAGGTAAAATTAAAACTCACGTAAAGAAGTAGTATTTACTGAAATTTAGTTATGCCAAGCGGGAAAAAGAGAAAAAGACATAAAATGTCAACTCATAAGCGTAAAAAACGCTTACGTAAAAACAGACACAAAAAGAAGCTTCGTTAATTCTTTGTGTTTGTTAACATAATACAATAAACCTATAGAACTTTTGTCCTATAGGTTTGTTGTATTTTATTTTTTGATTAATAAAATATTAAAGTGACTAGAGAATTAGTTTTAAATGTAACTTCGAGCGATATATCAATTGCACTACTTGAGGATAAGCAACTTGTTGAGTTAAATAAAGAAAAAAATAATTTACGGTTTTCGGTTGGAGATATTTATTTAGGTCGCGTTAAGCGAATAATGATTGGATTAAATGCTGTTTTTGTTGATGTTGGATATCAAAAAGATGCTTTTCTTCACTATCTTGATTTAGGCTCACATGTAATATCTTTACAAAAATATGTAAACCAAGCTATTTCCTCTACAGAGCCACATTTATCATTACAAACTTTTAAAACAAGCGAAGAGATTGATAAAAATGGTAGAATTTCTAACATTTTAAAAACCGGACAAACAATTTTAGTTCAAGTAGCTAAAGAACCAATTTCAACAAAAGGACCTCGATTAACTTCAGAAATTTCTATTGCCGGAAGAAATTTAGTTTTAATGCCATTTTCTAATAAAGTTTCTATTTCTCAAAAAATAGATTCTGTAGAAGAAAGAAATCGTTTGAAAAAACTTATTCAAAGCATAAAACCTAATAATTATGGTGTTATTGTTCGTACCGTTGCACAAGGCAAACATGTAACTGAGCTGGATAGCGAACTACGTGAATTAATAACTAAATGGGAAAATGCTTTTATAAATATTCACGATGCAAAACCACCAAAATTAATTATTGGCGAAATTGACAGAACATCTGCTATACTTCGCGATATGCTTAATCCCTCGTTTAGTAATATTTATATAAATGATGAAACTCTTTTTTCGCAAGTAAAAGATTATATTAAAAATATTGAACCGGAAAAAGAAAAAATTGTTAAATTATATTCCGGAGCTAAACCGGTTTTTGAGCATTTTGGCGTTGAAAAACAAATAAAATCACTATTTGGCAAAACTGTTTCGATGAAATCGGGCGCCTATTTAATTATTGAACATACCGAAGCTCTGCATGTTATTGATGTAAATAGTGGGAACAGGTCAATAAGTGAAAAAGACCAGGAACGTAATGCTCTTGAAGTAAACTTGTTATCTGCCGAAGAAATTGCACGACAATTAAGATTGCGGGATATGGGGGGAATTATTGTTGTTGATTTTATTGATATGCATGACTTTGAAAACCGACAGAAAGTATATGAACATATAAAAGTATTAATGGAAAAAGACCGTGCAAAACATCACATCCTGCCTCTTAGTAAATTCGGACTATTACAAATAACACGTCAGCGGGTTAGACCAGAAACTAGCGTTGTAACAAGTGAAACATGCCCAACCTGTAAAGGTTCAGGTGAAATTGCACCATCAATAATTTTTGTTGACCAACTTGAAAGCAACATAGAATATCTTGTAAAAAAAATTCCAAATAAAATTATTAAACTTATAGTTCATCCATATATCTATGCTTATATAAAATCAGGTTTTATATCAATTCAATTAAAATGGATATTAAAATATAAAAGTTTGATTAAGGTAAAAGCAAACAACTCTTATACACTTTTTGAATATCATTTTTTTGAATCGGGTGGCGAAGAAATTGAACTTTAGGAGACTTCTAAAAATTAATGTTACGTCATGCAGAACTATCCTGAGCTTGACGAAGAACAGCATCTCCCCTAAACCCGTAATACTTATTTTATTTTAACAAACCTATTATTCCCATTCACAACACCTCTCACAAAACAATCAATTCTTCACCACTTTCTCCACCAACACCTGCCTGCCATCTATATAAACTCCTACAAGAATAACACTATCTTTCCAGTTACTTGCAGGCATAACAAATTTATTACTGCCTGATTCCAATGGGTGTTCACCTAATTGCGAACCTGTAGTTCTGAAAGCTTTAACTTTTCCGCTTTTGCTCTGTGGTAATGTACATTCTATTGTAAAATCGCCACCTGTTGGGTTGGGGTAAACTTTAAAATTCAGTTTTTCTTTAGTGTATTCTTGTAAACCGGTACCATTTAATACCCATATTGTTACTGTATCCGTTTTGGTACAGCCGTCTTCTGTAACAGTAACTGTAATTGTGTATGCAGTATCATTAGTGTAAGTATGTGTAGGGTTTTGTATGTTATCGGTTCCGGTATCGCCAAAGTTCCATTGCCATGTTTGGGCATAAGCATTGTTATTAAAAAACTGCACGTTTACACTACCAGTACCTAAATAAAAAGTATCCTGCAATGCTAATGTATGTATTGTTGGTTTTAAAAA
>JAVHRE010000250.1:0-3166 GCA_036171495.1 Bacteroidales bacterium | reverse complement strand
TTCGAGTCAGTTGCTTCGATAATACTCAGCACATCGCATTTACATCAGTAAACTCCTGACTTTCAAAACATCGAAAGCCTTATTCTTGACATTTTCTTATCTGACACTGAGTTTTCTTACAAGAACTATATATCTTTGAAAATTAAAAAAAAATTATGACAAAAGAACAAGCAATAAAAAAAATAAAAGAACTTATAAAAAATTTTGAGTCTAACTTATCTTTTTATAAAATTAATAACGAATATAATGAAACTGAAGTTCGTAGGGATTTTATTGATCCATTTTTTTCAGCATTAGGATGGGATATAAATAATGAGCAAGGGTTTACTGAATCTTATCGTGAAGTAAAACATGAAGCGAAACAAAAAGTTAAAGAAGGTAAAATTGAAAGATCAAAATTTCCTGATTATGGGTTTAGAATAAAAGGGAAAACAGTTTTTTATGTTGAAGCAAAACAACCATTTGTTTCTATAAAGGATGACATAGAACCAGCATATCAATTACGTCGTTATGGTCGTAGTGCAAATTTGTCAATTTCAATTCTAACTGATTTTGAAGAATTTTCAATTTATGATTGCTCAAAAAAGCCAAATTCTAAGGATAGGGCTTCTGTTTCTAGATTAAAATACATTACATATAAAAATTATATAGCTGAATTTGATTTCTTATGGGATACTTTTTCTAAAGAAAATGTTTATAATGGCAGTTTAGATAAATATGTTAAAGCTAATATAAATAAGAAAGGTACAGATAGAGTTGATACTGAATTTTTACAGACACTTGATGATTGGCGTACTTACCTAGCAACAAGTATTTGTTTAAATAATAAACAATTAGATGAAGATGAAATAAATTTTGCAGTTCAGCAAACAATTGACAGGTTAATTTTTATGCGAATAGCTGAAGATAGAAATGTTGAACAATACGGTCAAATTAAGAAATGCATAGAAAAAGGGAATTATTACCAAAATCTATTTGAAATATTTAAAAAGGCTGATGAAAAATATAATAGTGGTTTATTTGATTTTAAAAAAGATAGAATAAGTAAGAATTTACAAATTGAAAACAAGATAATTAAGAATATTGTTACTGAACTCTATTTCCCAGATTGTCCATATGAATTTTCTGTTTTGCCAGTTGAAATTTTTGGTAGTGCTTATGAACAATTTTTAGGGAAAATAATTAGAATAACACCTGCTCATCATGCTGTAATCGAAGAAAAGCCAGAAGTAAGAAAGGCAGGTGGGGTTTATTATACTCCACAATATATCGTTGAATACATTGTGAGAAATACAATTGGTAAACTTATTAAAGATAAAACACCAAAAGAGATTAGCAAGATAAAAATAGTTGACCCAGCCTGTGGCAGTGGCAGTTTTCTTATCGGTGCTTATCAGTATTTGTTAGATTGGCACAAGGATCATTATAGTAATAAAGGCAAGCCTTCAACAGGGAAAAAGGAAAGCAATCTAACACCAGAAGGCAATCTAACCACAGCTGAGAAGAAAAGAATTTTATTAAATAATATTTTTGGAGTTGATATAGATGTGAACGCAGTTGAAGTAACTAAACTTTCGCTGTTGCTAAAATGTATGGAGGGCGAAACAGATGCTTCAATTAACCAACAATTAAAAATATGGGATGATAGAGTTTTGCCAACACTTGAAAATAATATTAAAAATGGAAATAGTTTAATTGATACTGACTTTTATTCAAATGAAATGGATTTTGGTTATGATAAAAAAATAAACCCATTCAACTGGGAAAAAAGTTTCTCTGAAGTATTTAAAACTGGAGGTTTTGATGTTGTTATTGGAAACCCACCCTATGTAACTATTGGAGGGAAAGAAGATACTTCATTTTTTAAACAAGAAGTTGAGTATTTGCTTACACGGTATGTTTCAAACCAATATAAGCCCAATCTTTATGCTTTTTTTTACGAAAAAGGTTTATCCCTTTTAAAAGAAGAAGGAGTAATAAGTTTTATCGTTCCAAGAACTTTTATTGATAATATTTATTACAAAGCATTAAGAGAATATTTTGTCATGAATAGCAAAATTATTTCCTTACTGAAATTAAATTACGAAGTGTTTGATGAAGCAACAACAGGTGGAACTTCAATTTGTATTTTTCAAAAGGCAAACCCTAAAAATTCAAAAGTACAAACTTTTGATATAAATAATGAAGACGAATTTGCTTTAGCAAATTCAATATTGATAAAGCAAAAAGAAATTCTTATTAGTGAATATAAATCATTTTCTTTTTCAAATCCTGAAACGCAAAAAATAGTTTCAAAAATCAGTAAAAGTAATCCGAAACTTGAATTCTATTGTTCAGTTAATAATGGAGTAAATACTGGCAATGCAGCTAATTTTTTACTTTCAGAAAAATCTTTGAATAATAACTACAGAAAGATTCTTGAAGGGAAAGACATAAATAGATTCAGAACGAAATGGAAAGGTTTATGGATACATTATGACCCAAGTTTGAAAAGTAGAATTAAACTAAAAGATCTCCAAACAAAACAAAATAAAATTGATTTTGCACTTCGGGATGTAAGAATTTTTGATTCAGAGAAAATAATCATTAGACAAACTGGTGACAGAATTATTGCAAATTTAGATTCAGATAAATTCATAACACGCCATTCAACTCATTTAATTCTTAATGATTTTCATCCTATTGATTTGAAATTTTTATTGGGTTTACTTAATTCCAAATTGATGGACTTTTATTACAATGCTTTAATTCCAGAAAAAGGAAAAGCATTTGCAGAAGTAAAAGCAATCAATGTAAAACAACTTCCGATAAAAAATATTGATAAGAAAAATAAAATAGAAGTAGCACAGCAAAATGAAATCATAAAATTGGTTGAACAACTTTTTAAATTAAACGAAGAAAAGTTAGAAGCAAAACTTCAAACAAAAATTTTCCAACTTGAAAGTAAGATTGATTATTGCGAAGACAGAATTAATGAAATTGTGTATAATTTATATTGTCTTACAAAAGATGAAATAGAAATAATTAGTAAAAAATAAATAATACCATTACCGGATACCTCGAGGCTCTGCCTCGGGGTTATTCATTATGTTTGTCAATATAATCGCACGAAACGCTAACAGTATGCCGTGCTTTGAAAACAGTTGCTTCGGTGAACTCAGCACAT
>JAVHRE010000249.1:0-15469 GCA_036171495.1 Bacteroidales bacterium | reverse complement strand
TATGAATATATTATCATTACTTATTTTAATACCCATAATTACCGTTTTTGGGATAGCTTTTAGTCGTTCTAAAAATATGGTTCGTATTATTGCATTAGTTGGTATGTCAGCACAATTGCTCACTGCAATTGTATTAATGTTTTCATATTATGCAACCAGAGATGCCGGGATTACTGCTCAAATGATTTTTTATCAGAATATTGAATGGTTTAAATTCCTGAATATTCATTATACTGTTGGTGTTGACGGAATATCTGTTGCTATGATTTTACTAACAGGTGTAGTTACATTTGCCGGAATTTTAGCTTCGTGGGAAGTAGAATATTTACAAAAAGAATTTTTTATTTCTCTTATTTTACTTGCTACAGGAGTATTCGGTTTTTTTATTTCACTTGATTTATTCTTAATGTTTTTATTTTATGAAATTGCCGTTATACCAATGTACTTTCTTATAGGAATTTGGGGAACTGGTCCAAAAGAATATTCTGCTATGAAGCTAACGCTAATGCTTATGGGAGGTTCTGCTTTGATGACTGTTGGATTACTTGGATTGTATTTTAATTCTAAAGGAGCCGATGGTCAACTTACTTTTAATATTTTAGAAATTGCAAAAGTTCATATTCCAAAAAGTACCCAAATGTTTTTCTTCCCATTCATATTTGTAGGTTTTGGAGTATTAGGTGCACTTTATCCTTTTCACACATGGTCTCCCGATGGTCACGCTTCAGCCCCAACCGCTGTATCTATGCTTCATGCTGGAGTGCTTATGAAATTAGGTGGATATGGTTGTTTCCGCATTGCAATGTATTTATTACCCGAAGCTGCAAATGCACTTAGCTGGATTTTTATTATTTTAGCAACAATTAGTGTTGTTTATGGGGCATTTGGAGTTATCTGGCAAAAAGATTTAAAATATATTAACGCTTATGCTTCAGTTAGCCATGTTGGTCTTATTACTTTTGCTCTAATGATGATGAATAAAGTAACACTTGACGGTGCCATTATTCAGATGATTTCACACGGTTTAACAACAGCCCTTTTCTTTGCTCTAATTGGAATGATATACGGAAGAACACATACACGAATGTTAGATAAAATGGGTGGTTTAATGAAAGTTATGCCTTTTTTAGCGGTTGGTTTTATTATTGCAGGTTTTTCAACATTAGGTCTTCCCGGATTAAGCGGATTTGTTGCTGAAACTACTGTGTTTATAGGTGCATTTCAACATTTTGATATTTTCCATAGAATTGCAACAATATTAGTTGTTTCATCAATTGTAATTGCAGCTGTTTACGTTTTACGAATGGTCGGAAAATTACTTTTTGGACCTATTGTAGATGAACATCACTTAAAACTTAAGGATGCCAAATGGTTTGAGAAAATAAGTGTAGGTACTTTAGTTATTGCTATTGCAGGTATTGGTATTGCACCATTTTGGCTATACAATTTAATTTCGTATAGCTTAACGCCAATAATGTCAAGGTTAAACGAGTTTAGTAATTTATATACTCATATTTTTTAGAAGATTATGATGAATTTACAAGATTTTTTTCCAATGCGTCATGAGTTACTACTAATATTTTTAGTTGTAGTAATTATTTTAGCCGAGATTTTTACATCCGAAAAATCGAAGCACCATATCATAACTGTTGCAATAATACTGTTCTTTTTGCAAACTATTGTTGGGTTTTTGCCTATACAGCAAGGTAATTTGTTTGGCGGAATGTTTCAAAACGACTTGTTTAGAAGCACTTTAAAAAACATATTAAATATTGGTGTGCTAATTGTTTTTTTACAATCTGCCGGATGGATTAAAAAAGAAGAAAACAAAGGAAAAATAAGTGAATACTTTCTGTTGTTATTAAGTACATTAATTGGAATGTTTTTTATGGTTTCTTCGGGCGATTTTTTAATGATGTACTTAGGTTTAGAACTTGCTACAATTCCAATAACTGCTTTAGCTGCTTATGAAAGAAACAAAAGTAAATCTGCCGAAGCTGGTATAAAATTATTGCTTATTTCGGCACTTTCAACTGGTGTTTTACTTTATGGTATCTCAATGATTTATGGTACTACAGGCTCGATTTATTTTGCCGATGTAGCTGCTAATTTTGGAAAAAGCAGTTTGCAAATACTTGGTTTTATATTTTTTGTAGCAGGAATGGGATTTAAAATATCTCTTGTGCCATTTCATTTATGGACTGCCGATGTTTACGAAGGTGCTCCAATTAATGTAACTGCATATTTATCGGTTATTTCTAAAGGTGCAGCTGTTTTTATTTTTATGATTATTTTATACAAAGTGTTTGGCGCTTTATTCGATATGTGGAATTCTTTGCTATATGTTTTAGCAGTAGTTACAATGACTGTCGGTAATTTATTCGCAATCCGGCAAAACAATATGAAAAGATTTCTTGCATTTTCATCAATTGCTCAGGCAGGTTTTATTTTACTTGGTATTTTAGGTTCAAATGCTATGGGAGCTGCTTCAGTAGCTTATTTTATTCTAATTTATATCGTAACAAATCTTGGTGCATTTGGCGTAGTTTCAGCAATTTCTAATGCTTCAGGTAAAGAAGATATGAGAGAATATAACGGACTTTATAAAACTAACCCAATGATAAGTTTAGTTATGACACTTGCTTTATTTTCGTTAGCAGGAATACCACCTATTGCCGGATTTTTTGGTAAGTTCTTCTTGTTTGCAAGTGCAGCAAGTAAAGGATATTATATTTTAGTTTTAATTGCAGTATTAAACGCAACTGTTTCGTTGTATTATTATTTAAGAGTTGTTAAAGCTATGTTTATTGACCCTAACGATAACCCAATACCTTATTTTAAAACTGATGTTCCTGCACGTATCGGACTTTTAATTTGCGTTGCAGGTATGTTTATCGTTGGTTTTGCTGCATCTATTTATGAAGCTATTTTCAAGCTAACTTCGCTAATTTAATTAAATCGTTAAATTGAGAAATCATTAATCATTAAACATTAATAATTAATTTAAAAATATGCCTTCATTTAAAGCTAAACATACTGTAGAAGAAATTAACGGTGTTCGTTGTAGCATTGTTGAATCTAATGTTACCGAAGAACGCTTGCAATTTCTTACTAAACTTTTGCAGAAAAATAATTACGAAGTAATAAGCGAAAAAGTTGATGAAAATAAATATAAAATTGGAGTAAACGACTTGCTTTTTAATCCGGTAATTGATGTTTACGAAAGACGCTTAAAAACATTAGACAACAAGATTGTTTCTCACCAATATTGGTTTCAGTTACCCGAAACTAATCAAATGCATATTAATGTTTAGCTGAAGGTGGGTTCTAATCCCGCAAAAAGCGGGACTCAATACAGAGCTTCGTTTTTCCGCCAAGTCGGAACAAGTAGTGAGATGCTGAATCAATCCTGAACTTGATTCAGGGCAGCATGACGATTCTGGTATTTTTAGAAGTTCCATTAAATGTTAATGGTCTCAATTTTTTTTAATAGCTGAAGTTTGAGGAAGTTTAAAATCGAAAAGTCGTAAAACATTCTATTGAAATGAATTACGACCTTTATTTTGAGGTCTCTTCCGGATTCGAACCGGAGTGATCGGTTTTGCAGACCGGTGCCTAGCCACTCGGCCAAGAGACCAATTTTGGTTTGCAAACTTACTAAAAAATTGAATATTTGACAAATTTCAATGAAAACAAATTATACCGATGCTGTATCTGTAATAGTACAATAAATAAAGTTAAAAATTAAAACAATAACCAGAAACATTAATCATTAATATACTGCAAGTATTGAGAAGTTACGTTTATATCTTATCTTTGTAATATTGTATTTATTAATTTATAATTCAGTAATAAACACAGTGTATAGTTCAATGCCATGGGAACTTTTTAACCAATAACAATGAATTTAAAAAAAAGAATAGAATCATTTTCAAGACTTGGCGAAATTTTAAGAGCTTATTTCGACAAAAATATGTCGAACAATAATTCCATTTTAAATAAATGGAAACCCGAAATTGAAAAACAAATTGCCGAACAGCATTTTTATAACGCTTGGTTTACTTCCGAAAATGTTGAATTTGCTTTAAAATCGTGGGCAGAATTATTAACAATACAAAATCTTGAGAAATGGTTAAGCGCTTATCAAACAGCTCAAAACAATAACAAAAAATCAAAAAGCATAGGAATAATTTTAGCCGGAAACATTCCTTTAGTTGGAATGCACGATTTTGTTTCGGTACTTATTTTGGGCAATAATTTTATTGGCAAGCTTTCATCAAAAGACGATAGCTTGCTAAAGCTAATGGCAGCAATGCTTTGCGATATTGAACCGGAATTTTTGAGTTCTATAAATTTTACTCAAAACATCTTGCAAAATTTCGATGCTGTAATAGCCACAGGCAGTAATAATTCAGCTCGGTATTTCGAATATTATTTCTCGAAATATCCTTCAATTATTCGTAAAAACAGAAATTCTATTGCCATTCTTGACGGAACCGAAACTGATGAGGATTTAATAAATCTTTCGAACGATATTTTTTTGTATTTTGGTTTAGGGTGTAGAAATGTTTCTAAAATTTATGTTCCTGAAAATTATAACTTTGCTCGATTTTTTCTATTAATGGATACATGGAAATACCTTTATCAGCACAATAAATATGCAAACAATTACGATTATCATAAATCAGTATATCAAATGAATAAAATAGAGTTTTTAGATAATGGTTTTATGCTATTAAAAAACGATAATCAAATTTATTCGCCACTTGCTGTAAATTTTTATGAGTATTATTCAGATATTATTAATTTAGCCCCCGAAATAAATAAAAAAACAAACGAAATTCAATGTATTGTGAGTAAGAATAATGAAGTTAATAATGTTATACCTTTTGGTAAGTCGCAAAGTCCACAATTATGGGACTATGCAGATAATGTTGATACATTAAAATTCTTGTTAAATCTTTAATTTATTTAAGATATGATATATAAATTCAAAGTTTTATCGGAAGAAGATGACAAGTTCTTTATGGATGTAGAAATTTTGTCGGACCAAACCTTTTACGATTTTCATAACTTTATACAAGAAGAATTAGAATACGATAGCAGTTTTCTCGCTAAATTTTTTATCGCAAATCATAACTTGCAACGAAAACAGGAAATTCTACTTATTATAGACAAAAAATCTGCTAAAGGTACCATTGCTATGGATAAAGCCGTTTTGGCTAATTTTATGAAAGATGCCCATCAGAAATTAATTTATTTGTTTGATATTTTAAACGACCGTACATTTTTTATCGAACTAATTGAAACAAAGCCAGATTCTTCAAGCAGATACTATCCTATTTGTACCGATTTTGGAGGAGAAATTCCACCACAGTTTGGCAAAAAAAACAATACAATTAATATTTTTAATGATGAAGATGACGATATTGATGTGTTTAAATCTAAAAATACAGCACCAATATTAGACGATGATGCTGACGAAGGTTCTACTCCCGAATCGTTTGATAAAGATATTAATTTTGAGTTCGAAGAAGCTCTTAATTTGTCCGATAATGCTGAAGAAGATGAACAAGAACAACCTGATATTGACAACCCTGAAATTGATGGAGATGATGATATTGATGATAACAAAGAATAGAATTTTTTTTGAAACTGTGGCACGGTTTTAAACCGTGTCACAGTTCAACAATAATTAGTTGATTAATAATAATAAATATTTAATTGTAATAGCCGGACCTACGGCTGTTGGCAAAACAAATACAGCAATTTTGCTAGCAAAACAATTTAATTGCGAAATAATTTCTGCCGACTCACGACAATTTTATAAAGAACTTAAAATTGGTGCGGCTCAACCCACAGTTGAAGAATTAAATCAGGTTAAACATTACTTTATTGGATTTAAAACTATTACCGAATATTACAATGTGAGTTGTTTTGAACAAGATGTTTTGCAACTTTTACCACAACTTTTTAAAAAAAACAATATAGTTATAATGTGTGGCGGTTCAGGGTTATATATTGATGCGGTTTGCAACGGAATTGATGATATGCCTGATTACGACCCCGAATTACGCAATCAACTTTCGCAACGACTCGAAAATGAGGGAGTAGAAAGTTTAAGGTTAGAGCTTAAAAAACTTGATTTAACAACATACCAAAAAATAGATTTACGAAATAAAAACAGGATAATGCGTGCATTAGAAATGTGCCTGCTTACAGGAAAACCATATTCTCAATTTCTTTTAAAAATACCCAAAACGCGACCATTTAATATTATTAAAATAGCTTTAAATATTGCCCGAAGTGAATTGCATAATAAAATAAACAAACGCTGCGATTTAATGTTCGAACAAGGACTTGTAAACGAAGCAAAATTTCTTGAACCATATCGAAAACAGAATGCACTGAAAACAGTTGGCTATAAAGAACTTTTCGAATATTTCGACAAAAAATTAGAACTCGAACAAGCAATTGAACTCATAAAACGAAATACACGCCGATATGCCCGCAAACAAATTTCATGGTTTAATCGTAACAACGAATATAAATGGTTTAACCCCGATGATATATCTGATATTGAGGAATATATAAATTCAAAAATTAGCTTGCCTATTGATTAGTGCCTGTCCATAAAGTCGGGAAAACTTGTAAATTTATGTCAGAATTTTATTATCCGGAACTTATGGGAATACGGCATAAAGGTATATGGTATAATGGTTTAGCCGTCATTGTAACTTTCCGTCCCGCCCAAGCGGGAGCAAAGGCTCTGGCACCGTTAACTTTCGGAAAACTGTGTTTTTTTCATTTTTTTCTTCATTTAAAATTATAAAAAATTTTGATTTCTATTTTTAAATGGACGAATTTCGGGGAATCTCACACAAATAGATTATATTTTTTAATAAACCTCATAATTATACAAAAACCCATCTTTGCTTCCAACAATTAAATTATAGGTGCGTTTTCCGGCTTCAAAATGACTTATACTGAATGGAGTGCAACCTTCGAGTGGAAATCCTTTTGGTTGATTACCTTCGAGGTCGAGCATGTACAATTTGTTTTCGGTACCGCATACAACTCCGATTTTATTTCTGTTTCCTCCGGGAAATTCGTAAAATACAGGGCGATATGTAGGATTTTCAGAAAATTCATAAGAGCACATTTTCTTTTTTAATTTGTTATAAACATTAAGTTCGTCGTCATCAAGAAAAATATAGTCGCAATATCCATCTATGTCCACGTCTTTAAATTCGAAATAGTGTTTGTTGGAAAATTTGCCAAACGATTTCTTTTTAATACTCCCATCAAAATAAATATAAACAATTGTTCCATCTATAGCATCAGTAACAATTCTGTCTGCTGTTTCGGGATTTTTAGGTTCAAAAAACATACGACTTTCGTGATTTCGCGGAATATATTCTTTCAACTTTAAAACTTCTTTGCCTTTACGGTCGAGTATATATGTTTTAAGTGTATCGGCAAATATTACGTAATCTTTATCTTTCACTTTTATTATTTGTATTGGTTGATAAACAAAATTGTCGGTTTGCTCAAATTTCCAATCTTTAACAAGGGTTCCATCTGTGTTATAACAATAAACCTTTTTATCGGAGCATGCTACAAATATTTGAAATTTTCCTTTTTTGTCCGCATTTGTAATACTTATGCCATTTGTTGCGGAAGCTTTAAGTTTTATTGGAAAATGTTCAAAACTATCGCCATTTCGGTCAACCAAATAAATATAATTACGGGTACTAAAAAGATATTGAAGCTTTTTGTTTTTTAATGCATCAACTTGAAAAACTTCACTTAAAATTGTTTCAGAAATATTGTTTTTCCAGAGTATTCTGCCTGTACTATTTATAAGATAAATTGTTTTACCATCATCTTGTACAAAAACTTCTTTTTCATTTGTTAAATGATTGAGCATAAAATATGGTTTTTGTGATATTGTGGAATCTAAACGGCTTTCCCAAATGGTATGTGTTTTTTGTTTTGTTTCGGGATTAAATCTAAAAACAATGCTGTTGTAAATCATATTTCGTTCAACATTCATTTGACATGATATTCCATCAAGACGGCTAAATATTGTGAAGTTAGTATTAAATATTTCTGCTAATTGTTTATTTAAGAAACCCGAAACAAATTCTTTAGCCCGCGACAAATCTATATAAAACAAAAAATTACTTTTTGAGTCGAGATTTTCGGTATAACTATTATAAAAAGCATCGTTGGCTAAAGTTTTTTTGAGTAAATACGAATGGTGCAATTCTGTTAACGCTATTTTTGATGAGCTAAACACAAGATAATTATCTAAATAAGTGAAATATGTTGTAGGGACACGGTCGAAAATTTTACCAAAAAATAAACCCCCTAAATGCTTTATAGGTAAAGCATAAGCAGGATACGAAGTTTCTGCATCAATAACACAATTAAATTTGTACGACTCCGGCTCGCGATGTTGAATTTGTGCAATGTTAGAAATTAGTGCATTCATTCCTTCTTCAGTTTGGCTGCGACTTTTGGTTTTAATAAATAAATATTCAGATTTTAACGAGTCGCTTGCCGACTGCTGATTATCAGCGAATGCCATAACAACTTCACCATCAATAATATTACCAAACAAACTTTCGGCATCAATCAGATATTGTTTTTTAAGTATGTTAATTTGAGTATTATATTCGTTTATTTTTCCACTCGATTCCAAATAAGTTTTGTAGTCTGTTAAATAATCTTTAAAATTACTGATTCCTAAAAAAACATAAGAGTAAACATTGCTCGGAAGCACATTTGCGGCTTCAAATTTTTGAGGTGCCTGACGCAAAAAAATATTCATGTAATTCACAATTGAATCGCCCGGATAAGTAAATCCATTAAACATAAACATATCGGGTTTAACGTGAAAATCTATTTCACTCCAATCGGCAAAATTTGTAAGCGCTCCAATACTTTTCTGATAGTTTGCTGCAAGTTGAAAAGCAGTGAGTTTAGGAAAAATCTTGTTGTTTATATAAATATCACCATCAACATTTTTCCCTGAGGTTTCCTGAACTTTGCGAAATCCGGGATTGTTTAACAACGTGTAATTTGATTGCAACTGAAGAATAGCAGCTTCAACAAGTGCCGACGATTCGCTAAAAACGAAAACGCCGTTGGGCATTCCCCAATAGAAGTGATTAATGTTACAGTTTTCGGGCAATTTGGTTTCGTGTAATTGAACATTGTTATAAGAACGTTCACTTATTGTTATTGAATCGCCAAATTCACTTTTTAAAAAAGCATTAACTTTTTCTTCTGAAATAAATGAGCCAAAGTTCATTAAATAAAGCACTTCGTATCTTTTTTTACCTGATAAATGAACTGATATAATTAACGGTCCTTTTGCCGAAACAGCAGTAAGTTCTTTAGAGTGAACAAATAAGCTATTTAACCACAAAACTTGTTTATTAAGTTTTGAAATTTCAGGAACCTGTGTAAGCAATTGCCAAATATTACTCTTTTTTTGTAAATTATCGAATAAAACATTTGCGTTTTTACACTCAATAACCAATGCAGCATCGGTTGGAACAGCTTTTAAAAGTTGTGTTACTACAATTTCTTCTTTGTTAAAGTAAAAGTAACCTATTACCGAGCCAGAAATAACTATTAATGCTAACAAAAGAAATATAATGTTCCGAACAATTTTATTCATTGATTTGAAATTTCACTTCAAAACTAATATTAATAAATAGAATTATTTGATGTAAACCCGAAACTTATCAAACAGTAACGTTTAATAACTCAAATTGTAAAATAGTGGCTTAATAACCTTCTTTCTTTGTGATATTTTGTATTTCTTCCGAAAAATATGTGCCTCCGTCGTAAACAATTTTAATGGCTTTAATTAATTCTTCGAGTGGAATATTGTTAAGGACATAACCCATAATTCCTAAATTTTCGAGCTTACTCAAGTCTTTGCATCCTTTTTGATGCGTAAGCATTATGATTTTTTGTTCGGGTTTAAATTTATTGATTTCTTTCACCACTTCTACACCTACCATATCCGACAGGTTAAGTTCTAACAAAAGAATATCGCAATCTTTTCGTTTTAATGCCGATATGGCTTCGGAACCCAAATTACACTTTGCAATTATTTTTATTTCATTTTCTTTTTTCAATAACATTTCCAAACCTTCAAGGTAAAGTGGGTGGTCATCGGCAATTATTAAAGTAATCATGTGATTTATAATTATTTTAATTCAAAGTTAATTATTTGAATTAATGAACTTTTGTAATAAAGACGTGAATTCTTCTTTTTTTGTTTTAGCTATAAGCAATTGTGTTCCATCAATTAACTCAACTGTACCGCCATCGGTTCTTAAAAGTTTTTTTACAAAGGCAAGATTAACAATATGCGATTTATGAATTTTAATAAATTCATTTTCGGGTAAAAGTTGTTCTATTTCATTCATGCTTTTTGAAATCATAATGCTACGTTTTTGGGTTAAAAATATTTTACAGTAACTTCTGTCGGCTTCAACATATAAAATTTCGTTAAGCAAAACGAACTCTATCCCGTTTGTAGTTGGTATTGAAATTTTTCTTTGTGTTTGATTTTTTATGTTTTGTATTAAAGTAGTTAAATCGGGTTGATTTTTTATACTTTGTTTTTCCCGTTCAATAATTTTATTAATTGAAGCTACAACCTCTTCTATGTCTATTGGTTTTAAAATATAATCAGCCACAGCAAATTTTATTGCTTTAAGTGCATAATTATTATATGCTGTAACAAATATCACATCGAAATTACGTTTTGGGAATGCTTCAACAACATCAAAACCATTACCGTTTGGCATTTCAATATCTAAAAAAATTAAATCGGGCAATTTGTTATTTATTTTCTTTATTGCTTCGAGAGCCGAATTTGCTGTATCAATAACATTTACATCTTTGCAATATTCATTTAAAATAAGCTGCAATGTTTTTATTGCTCTATTTTCATCGTCAATTATAATTGCATTAAGCATAACAAATTGTTTTATAAAGGAAATGTTATTTCAACTTTTGTACCTGTTGGATTATTACTTTCGTCGCATAAATCGGTATAATTAATTTTAAGTTTACCTTTGTGTAATTTGTTAATTAAATCTATTCTTGATTCGGTTATTTGAGTACCAAGCGAAATATGTTCCGGTTTATTTTGTTTTTTAAATTCGTTGGCTTTTTTTCGTCCAATACCATTATCTTCAACCGTGCATTTTAAATTATTATTTTCTATATCAAAATGTATTTTTAATTGTCCTCCCTCCGGTTTATTTCGATGCATAATACCATGCCAAATTGCATTTTCAACAAATGGCTGGATAATTAAGGGTGGAATTGAAATTAATTCTTCTTCGGTTTTTACATTATTTATTATTTCAAACAAAAACTTATTATCAAACCTAAGTTGCTCTAATTCTACATATAAATTTAAGGATTCTATTTCTTTGTTTAACGGGATAATATCGTTTTGTGAATTATCTAATGTAATACGCATAAGTTTTGCAAACTTTGTTAAATATTTATTTGAAGACAGTTTATCGTTGTTTAACAAAAAGTACTGAATTGAGTTTAATGTGTTAAAAATAAAGTGCGGATTCATTTGTTGGCTTAATGCTTTTTGCATATATAAATTCAAATCGTATTCTAAAGCATGTTTGTTGTTTTGAGATTTGTTACGGATGTATAGAAATAAAATAATTAATGCTATTATAATTATTGTTGCAAGTGTTATTACCCAATATTTTAGTATTTGTTGATGGTAAATTTCGGTTTCTTTTTGTTTTAATTCAAGTACTTTCAGTTGTTTATCGCGATATAAAAGAGTAATTTCAGCTTCTTTTGCTTCGATTTGAGAGCGGTTTTGTAAATCAATTAGTTTGTTATAATTTTCGATACTATAAATCGAGTCTTTTAATTGCTGATATTTAACGAAGTAACTATAAGCTTTGCTAAAATCATTTTTCGCTTTAAATAATTCAGATAGCTGATAATAATTTTCAATAACAATATCGGGTGAATTAATTTGTTTTGCAATATTTAAACTTTTGTTATAATTTTCTAATGCTTTATTAATATTTTTCAATTTAAAATAAACATTGCCAAGGTTAATGAAATCGTTTGCAATATCATTTTTGTTTGCAGAGTTAATATCAAAATCTAATTTTTTATTAAAATAATTTAAAGCGTCATTATATTGGTTCAGTGCCAAGTATGCTTTTCCTAAATTATTATATCTTAATGCTATGTTAAAATTATTATTTAATTTTTTATCAATTTCCAAAGCTTTGTTTAAATAACTTATTGTTTCGTTTGGTTTACCCATTTTCAAATAAACCATGCCAATATTATTTAATCTGGCTGAATATAACGATTTATCTTTATTTAAACTATCAATATTTAATGCTTTTTTGAAGTATTCAAGTGCTTTGCCAAACTCATTAAATTTAGTATAAACAATTCCCAAATTATTGTATCTGATAGCAATTTTTGCTGAATCTTTTTTTGCTAAATCAATTTTAAGAGCATTAAAAAAACAATCAATTGCCTCAGAATATTTGCCTAAAGCCGAATATGACAAACCTAAATTATTTAACCGAATAGCCACATCATTTTGTCTTTTGTTTTTTTTATCAATTTCTAAAGCTTTCTGATAATACAGTAATGCTGTATTATGCTGATTATTATAATAATAACAAACACCTTTTTCGTTTAATGCTTGTGAAATTAATTCATCTTTTTTTAATTTGTTTGAAATGTCAATTGCTTTATCTACATAAAAAATAGCAGAATCAGTATTAATTCCCCTAAATTGTTCGGATATTTTTAAGTAAGTGTTAAATTTATTTTCGTCTGTTTGTTTGTGTAAATTGCTTAAAAGACTGTCGGTATAATTAGACGAGAGTGCAATTTTAAAACAAAGTAATAAAAAAACAATAAATAATTTGCTACGGGGTTTCATTATATACATTATTCAAACAAATGTAAAATTAGGAAAAAATTATTAAAAGTTCTGATTAGTTTCCTAACAACATACTTTAATTTCCTAACAATATGAATAATATAAAAATTGACGCCATCTTTATTAAAAAACATTCTTATTTTTGCAAAAAATATTTTATGACTAATAATGTTCGTGTTCGTTTTGCTCCAAGTCCAACTGGTCCATTGCATTTAGGTGGTGTTCGTACCGCTTTGTTCAATTATTTGTTTGCAAAAAAAAATAACGGAAAATTTATTCTTAGAATTGAAGATACCGACCAAACACGATTAGTTAAAGGAGCCGAAGAATATATAATTGAGTCGTTAAAGTGGTGCGGAATTAATTTTGATGAAGATATTGTAAAAGGTGGAAATTATGGACCATACAGACAATCGGACCGCAAACAAATATATAAACAATATGCAGATGTTTTAATTAATAACGGTAATGCTTATTATGCTTTCGATACACCAGAAGAGTTAGATATAGAGAGAAAAGAATTTGAATCGCAAAAATTACAATTTCAATATGATGTAAAAAATCGCAAAAATTTACGCAATAGTTTAACATTGTCTAAAGTTGAGGTTGATGAATTTTTGGCATCAAGAAAACATTATGTAATAAGATTTAAAATGCCCGAAAACGAAATTGTTCAAATGAACGATTTAATCAGAGGAAATATCGAAGTAAATACTAACACTTTAGACGATAAAGTTTTGTTTAAATCAGATGGAATGCCAACTTACCATTTAGCAAATATTGTTGATGACCACTTAATGGAAATATCGCATGTAATAAGAGGAGAGGAGTGGTTGCCATCGCTTCCTTTACATGTATTATTATATCATGCTTTTGGATGGGAAAGTACAATGCCGCAATTTGCACATTTGCCACTAATTTTAAAACCCGATGGTAAAGGAAAATTAAGTAAACGCGATGGCGACAAATTAGGTTTTCCGGTTTTTCCAACCGATTGGCAGACGCCCGAAGGCGAAGTATATTCGGGTTACCGCGAATGTGGATATTTCCCCGAATCGTTTGTAAATATGTTAGCACTTTTAGGTTGGAACCCGGGAACTGAGCAAGAAATATTTTCATTAAAAGAACTGTCCAAAATTTTTACTTTAGAAAGAGTTGGAAAATCCGGTTCACGTTTCGACCCTGACAAAACAAAATGGTTTAACCATCAATATTTAAACGTAAAATCAGACCACGAATTAGCTGTTTTAGTTGATGTTGAACTTAAGAAAGAAGGAATTACTGCAGATATTAAATTTCTTGAAAAAATTTGCGGAATACTAAAAGAACGTGCAACTTTTGTAAAAGATATTGTAAAAGAAGGAAAATTTTTTTTTCAAATTCCACAAAACTATGATATTGAAGCTATTAAAAAAAGATGGAAACCCGATTCTGCATCAATATTAATGGAATTAAAAGAAGTGTTGACTTCTACAGAAGTTTTTGAAGCAAACATTTTAGAAGATAACATTAAACAACATTTTGAAGCAAAAAACATTGTATTAGGTCAGGTAATGACTCCTTTTAGAATTGTTGTTGTGGGTACAACTTCTGGTCCGTCGATGATGGAAATTGCCGAATTGCTTGGCAAAAATGAAATTATAAAACGAATTGAAATTGGGGTTGAGAAAATAAAAGGGTTAAAAAATTAGGACGCAGATTTTTTATGATTATTATGATTTGCATATAATTAGGTAACTAAAAAAATAATTTAGAATCAAATTTTATTTTTTGTTTTCTTTTTCTTACTTTTGTTTTACTAATTTTAATTTAAAATGACTTACATAACAATTGATACCAATAAAAAACAAGCATTACCTTTTTTAGAGTATGTAAAAACCTTGCCTTTTGTAAAAGTATATGAAGTACCTAATCCCGATACACTCAAAGCAATGGATGAGGTTAAAAAAGGTCAGACTAAAAAACACAAAAACTCCAAAGAACTTATTGCATACTTAAATAAATAAAAACCTTATACACACTCCATACTACCAAACAGTTTGAAAAGGATTACAAATTGTGTATTAAAAGAGGTTTGAATTTGGAGTTAATCAATACTACATTTGAACTTCTTGCAAATATTTGCACTTTACCACCTAAATACAAACCACACAAATTGAGGGGAAACTATGTTAATTATTTGGAGTGCCATATACAACCTGATTGGTTATTGATATGGTATTGTGATAATGAAAAAAAAGAAATACACCTAATTAGAACCGGAACACACAGCGACTTGTTTTAATTCTAAAATTAATTTTTCTGTCAAAAATTGTTGCTAATTGTTAACTTTTCTAACTCGCCAACCTTCCAAAACACTTACAAATAAAGAATTACAGCTAATTGCATTAGTTTTGCATATATAATCATAATAATCAGCGTCTAAAATAAATTAAAAAAGCCCCGTTTCTGAGGCTTTTGTGGGAGCTACAGGATTCGAACCTGTGA
>JAVHRE010000248.1:6185-15554 GCA_036171495.1 Bacteroidales bacterium | reverse complement strand
TACTGGCACAAAAACATTTTCAAATATTGGTAAAGGTGGCGATGGTGCAGCAGGATTAGTTACTTTTAATGCAAAATGTAAAGGATGCCATGGTGCTGATGGTACTACAATTAATGTTTATTGCCAGGGTATATATTTAGGCGATATGTTTAGAGACGACCCACACGAAATTCAGCATAAAGCTGTTTGGGGAATGCCAAACGATCGTGAACATGTTGACGCTGGTTGCTCATTTGCAGGCGAAATGCCTTCTCAATCAATTACTGACCAGGATATTAGAAATATGATGGTAATGGGACAAGATACTGTTGCTTTCCCTGGTTTTTAATTTTTTCTTTTTTTCATTTATGTTTTGATAAAAAGCTATCCTTAAAATGGGTAGCTTTTTTTATTTATGATAAAAGTATTTAATATGTTTTTAAAGTTAAAATTATTTTTAAATACATTAGAGTTTATACCGAATAAGGTATTTCGGTTTTTATAAAAAGTTAAAGTCAATAAAATTAATAGTTTTAAAACATCAAAAAAGTATAAAATTCAACTGTTTCTTATTCGGTATAAACTCTATTGAAAATACTAATACTCTTTGTTAAAGTTTTTTTAATTATGATAGGATTTTATACAAATTCTAATAATCTTCATTATTAATGGTAACAATAGTTATGTGTCATTTATATGAAAAATAGAGCTTATTTGATTATAAGCATACTTGTGTTGCCTCAATTGCTTTTCCGTAAAATATTTTTCCTCTCGAATTAAAAATTTCTACATCATCAGTAGTAAAGAATTTTGTGTTACCATTTTTTGTGCACTTTGTTTCCATTTCAGTGTGGCGTTTTAAATAATCAATTAAACTTTCTGCTACAATTTTATCCTGCGAAATAAGATTAATGTCTTTTGATACAAATTTTTTTAAAGAGTTTATTATAAGCGGATAATGTGTACAACCTAAAATAATTGTATCAATTTTATTGCTTTTTTTTAGCAAATTGTTTATATCTTTCATAAAAAAATAATCTGCTCCAACATTCAAATATTCATCGTTTTCGATTAATGGCACCCACAATGGACAAGCTTGTTGATATGTTATAATATCTGGAAAAAGTTTTATTATTTCAAGTGGATACGATTCTGATACAATTGTTCCAATAGTACCTAAAATCCCAACATTTCTTGAAATAGTTATTTTTCCAATAGCTTCGGCACTTGGTCTTATTACACCTAAAACTCTGCGTGATGAATCAATTTTTGGCAAATCGTTTTGTTGTATTGTTCGTAATGCCTTTGCCGATGCAGTATTGCATGCTAATATTACTAATTGGCATCCTTGCGAAAATAACCAATTTACTGCTTGTAATGTGTATTGATAAACTACATGAAACGACCTGTTTCCATAAGGTGAACGTGCATTATCGCCTAAATAAATATAATCGTATTGGGGTAATTTTTTATTGAATTCTTTTAAAATTGTCAAACCACCATAACCCGAATCGAATACTCCAATAGGTCCAATTGTACTACTTAACATAATTTGTAAATATTAAGCAAAGCTATAAATTTAATTTAAACTTAACGAAATCAATATTTGACATCTTTCCATCCGATAGTGAGCGGATTCAATTTTTAATTGACACTTTATGTTATCATGAGGTTCTCGAAGGGTGATTATAATATTCTACCTTAATTTGTAAACCTTACACTGAATGTGAAGCCAGGCTTCGACGGAGTTTATAATGAGTCCTTCCTGCGTAAGGATAAACTCTGCAAATATATTCAGCCTAACAGCCACCTTAGCCGCTTGCCCTAAGTTTGCGTTGCATTGAGCCTGTCGAAATATCGAAGAGAACGAAAGGTATTCTGATTAAAGAATTTTGATAAAGCTTGTAGATTTAAGACTCTATTAAAAATTTCATTAAATTTGTAGTAACTACACAGCAGCCAGTTTAAAATGTTAAAGAACAAATATATGCCACAGATTCACAGATTAAAATTAATTGGTTTTTTAAATTTCCACAAATAAAACTACCTTTGGTAGTTTAAAATCTGTGAATCTGTGGCTATTTTAAAGTTAATTTAGTGGCTGAGTAGTTACAATTTGTATAAAAACAAAATTATGTTCAAAAATATTTTACCTGAAAATTTAAACGAAAATGCTATAAAACTTATAGCTAATGATTGGATGCTAATTTCAGCAGGAAATCTTAATAACTTTAATAATATGACTGCTTCGTGGGGTAGTTTAGGAAATTTATGGAACAAGCCAGTAGCCTTTATTTTTGTTCGCCCACCTCGATACACTTACAAATTTATAGAAGAAACCGATTATTTTACAATTTGTTTTTTTGAAGAAAAATATCGTGATGTTTTACGGTTAACCGGCACAAAATCGGGTCGTGAAATTAATAAAATGAAAGATTTGAATTTAACTCCTATTAAAAGCCAGTATAATTCCATTTATTATGAAGAAGCTAAAATTGTAATAGAATGTAAAAAAATATATTTTCAAGATATTAATCCAAATAATTTTTTAAATGAAAATATTATTAAACATTATCCAAAACACGACTTTCATAGAATGTATGTTGGTGAAATCGTAAACACTTTAATAAAAAACAAAAAATAGTCACCCTTCGAGTACCTCAGGGGGACTGAACCGAGAACCTCAGAGTGACTGCATTCTCGGTCATGTTGAGATGCTCAAATACAAACGTATTTCAAAGCAAAAAAGGTTCAATGCTTTTGCATCGAACCTTTTTTTGTGACCTCGGTGGGATTCAAACCCACAACCTTCTGATCCGTAGTCAGATACTCTATTCAGTTGAGCCACGAGGCCAGTATGCAAATATAATCAATTTTTAGATTTGCCGATTAAGAAAAATAAATTATTTCTTTTTCTTTTGTAAATACTGATAATCAATATAATAAATTGCTTTAATAGAAAAAGTATTCCATTGTGGTTGTTCAAAAGTGTTAGAGAAATTATCTTTAAAATTATTAATAATAACATTCGAATCATTTATTATTTCCTTTTTCCAAACAAAACTTAAATTGCTGCCTGGTGCAAATTGCCAACTACAAACAAAATCAATATTAAATGCATTGTAGCTAAAATTTTGTTGGTAATTGTTGCTTAACTCCGAAAGACCACCATCATTGGTTAATTTATAATACTGGTCGTAATTTCCCTTCGACCAATAATGCCTTACGTTAATACTAATAGACAAATCGTTAACAATAATATATTTACCTGTAAAAATGTTTGTAATAGTTGTTATATTGCGATTTCCGAAAATTATTGAATCTTGTGTGTTTACACCAGCCCAACCCTTATTATTTGTGTCATAAATATATGAAAAGGAATAATTAATTAAAAAATGATTTGAAATTCTAATAATTGGTGAAAGTGTAAAGTCCTTATAAATTTCATTAAAACCTGGGGTTGGTGAATAGGTAAAATCAGCATCTAAAGCAAAAGTTTTACGGTAATCTGAAGAAAATCCTATACTTATTCCTTGTCCTTTTTTCTTTCTAAAATATCTACCATCAACACGAGGTTCATAATAATCATAACCATCATAAAACGATGAATTAACATTTGCCCATACACTTAAATAATTTTTAAATGTTCCCGAAATATTATAACTAAAGCCTAAATCTGATATTTTATTTTCAGATAAATAAATAGAGTTCCACAGAGAAAAATTGTTATACAATACACGAAAGAGCCAAAATGGTTCGTAAATATTATAACTTGCCCACGCTCCATTACTCATGTTGTTATTAAATAAGGTAATTCCAACATCATTGGCATCATAGTTTTTATCAATTAATGAATGATTTAATCCGAATTGAAATTTACCACTTACCTTTCCAACACTAATACTATACTTTAATCCAGGTTTTGATATTTCAGAATTTGCTGGTGTTGCTCCTCTAAAATAGAATTGGCTATAACCACCCGAAGTAGTTAGTGACCAAGTATTTGTTTTATTAACAAGGTTTAAGCCAGCCGCTGTAACATTAGAGTTGTAAAAATCTTTATTGCGAAAAAAATTTGAGTTTGAAACAAATACCGAACTATTGTTTTTTAATGCCTGGTCTAATACTAAAATATTATAATTTGCCCATGGTTCGGTTAAAATTCGCCTTGTGCCACCATCAGTTTTTTTTATTGTAGCCCATGTGTCATTTGTTATTGCATTAAAAAATCCTATTGCCAATCCATTTTTATTTCGTCCCGATAATTTTGTTGCATTTAATAGCTGAGCTTGCGATGGATTTTTTTTAATAGTTTCGCCACTATCTAAATAATTTTCAATGTTTTCAAATTCAGTTGGAGTACGACCAATTCTTCTTGAATAAAACAAATTGCCTTTCGAAAACAAATCTATAGCTTCGTTAAAAAATGGACGTTGCTCGTTATAAACTGTTTCGAATGCAGATAAATTTTTTATTTTGTTATCGGACTGAACTTGACTAAAATCGGGCATTAAAGTCATATCTAAAGTAAAACTTTTATTTATTCCATATTTAAAATCTAAACCACCGGCAAACGACCATGAGTTATTTGAGTTTTTCCAAGTATCATATTTGTAATTTTCCAATCCTCCTGAAATATAAGGGTTAAACGACAATCGTAATGGTGCTTGAATATTTTCTAAACCTTTTAATTTTCCCCAATATACCAAGCTGTTATTAGTTCCTTTAATTTCTTGATTCCAAACATCGCTTTCCCTGTTTCGTCTTATATTTCGAAACATTTGCATTCCCCATAATTGAATATCTTTTGAAGGGAAACGTATTGCAGAATATGGAATTTTAAACTCAGCAACCCATCCTTCGTTTGTGATTTTTGTTTTACTTTCCCAAACAGCATTATATGTATAATCCATTATGCGACTATCTGATTGAACGTCTGAGGCATATACAGTAAAAGAATACCCGTCGAGTTGATTATTATAAGTATCAAATGAAATATTAAAATAATCGGCATTCAAATTACCATCATCGCGATTTCCTAATTGTTTTAAAATACTGTCGGGGTTTGTATCGAACATATTTGCAAAAACGTAAATTGCATTATCGTCATATAAAATTCGAACTTCTGTTTTTTGAGTTGTTGTAACATTATAATTAGGAACATATTGTATAAAATCTGAAATCGGAATAGCATTATTCCAAATTTCATCCATTATTCCATCAATTTTGGGAGGAATTTCGGTTCTTGTTGCAAATGCTACTTTAGTAGTGTCAGCAGAAAAAGCTGAAACACAACAACATGCAAACACAACAAAAAAGAATAAACGCATATTAACGCATATCAATTATGGCATTTCTATCGGGACCAACTGAAACTAAAATTACTGGGACTTTAACAAAATTCTCAACAAATCGGATATATTCTACAAGTTCAATTGGAAGTTGATTTTTATTTCTTGTATTCGATATATCTGATTTCCAACCTTTAAAAGTTGCAAAAACAGGTTTTATGTTTTGCGATAAATCGTAAGGAATATTTTCAATTATTTTACCATCAATTGAATATGAAACAGCTACTTTAATTTCATCGAAATCGTTTAAAACATCAGCTTTAGTCATTATTAATCCAGTAACACCGTTGAGCATAACAGAATATTTTAATGCAACCAAATCGCACCATCCGCAACGGCGGGGACGACCAGTTGTAGCTCCAAATTCATTTCCTGTTTTACGAAGTTGCTTTCCTACCTCATCATTCAATTCGGTTGGAAACGGACCGCTGCCAACTCTTGTGCAATATGCTTTAAATAAGCCAAACACATTTCCAATTTTTGATGGAGCAATTCCTAATCCCGTACAAGTACCGGCACATATTGTATTTGAAGATGTTACAAAGGGATATGAACCAAAATCTATATCGAGCATGCTTCCCTGAGCACCTTCGGCAAGAATTTTTTTATTTTGATTAATTAAAGCATTTACCTCAACTTCGCTATCAATAAAAGTAAATTTTTGCAGAGTGTTAATTGATTCGAACCATTTTTTTTCTTCTTCGTCTAAATTGTATTTGAAGTTTAACATATTCAAAATTAAAATATGTTTATTTTTTAGTTCGTTATATTTTTCTTTAAAATTTGACGATAAAATATCGCCAACTCTTAAACCGTTTCTCGAAATTTTATCGGTATAAGTTGGCCCAATTCCTTTAAGCGTAGAGCCGATTTTAGCAGAGCCTTTTTCGGCTTCATAAGCAGCATCAAGCAAACGGTGAGTCGGAAGAATTAAATGTGCACGTTTTGATACCAATAAATTTTTATAAATATTCGGACAATGTGGTGCAAGTCCGAAAATTTCTTTTTCAAAAATAATTGGGTCAATTACAACGCCATTGCCAATAATATTTATGCAATCGTTACGAAAAACGCCCGATGGAATAATATGTAAAACATGTTTTCGACCTTCAAACTCAAGAGTATGACCGGCGTTTGGACCACCCTGAAAACGAGCAATAACCTGATAATCGGGAGCTAAAACATCAACAACTTTTCCTTTGCCCTCGTCGCCCCATTGCAAACCTAATAAAACATCAACATTCATAATATTTTGGTATAATTTTATAATTACATTTTGAAGTTTTAAAAGTAGTAAAATTATTTTATATTAGACATCTTTTTTAATTAATGTCTATCTGTATAGTAAAAGCGTACATCGAATCGTCATTGCGAGGAACAAAGCAATTTCAAAGTACTTGTAGTGAGCATATTGCTTCGTCGTTCCTTCTCGCAATGACGCTCCGAATAGACATTCTGGTTCAAACACTAACTTTACAGACAAGCACTAATTAATTGAAATTTATTACTATTGTAAAATTTTTCGGATGAAAATTCTCTTTAAATACATTAAAAACTTTCTGAAAGAAGATTTTCGTTATGTTACATATTTGCCTGTTTTAATTTACATTGCAATTTGTTTGCAAATAACATCTAAAATTAAAATATCAACTTCCTTTTAAGCAAGCTTTCATTCTGTTATTTGTTAACAAGAAATTAAATATTTTCCCTACTTTTGATAAATTTTTGATTATGAATAGTTCAGATATAAAAATATATCAAGTAGAAGATGGCAAAACAGAAATACAAGTTAAGCTTCATAATGAAACAGTTTGGTTAAATTTAATGCAAATATCAGAACTGTTTGAACGCGATAAATCTGTAATATCCAGGCATATAAATAATATATATAAAGAAAATGAAATAGATAGAGTTGCAACTGTTGCAAATTTTGCAACAGTTCAAACTGAAGGCAATAGAAAGATAAATAGATTCGTTGATTATTATAATCTAGATGTTATTATTTCAATTGGATATAGAATAAAATCTCAACGTGGCACTCAATTTAGGATTTGGGCTAATAAAATATTAAAAGATTATTTAGTAAAAGGATACGCTTTAAATGAAAAGCGACTGACACTACAAAATAAAAAGTTAAAAGAACTTCAAGAAACTATTAAAATTTTAGGAAATGTATTAAATTACAAAGAACTATCTAATAACGAGAGTACTGGATTGTTAAAAATAATTTCAGATTATGCTTATGCTCTTGAAATTCTTGACCAATATGATTACCAAAAACTTAAAGTTACCGATACATCAAGCAAAGAAACTTATCAATTGACTTACAATGAAGCTATTAAAAAAATTAAATTAGTAAAAGAAAAACTCGGAAATAGCAATTTGTTTGGTAATGAAAAAGATAATTCTTTTAAAAGTTCTATTGCAACTATTTATCAAACATTTGATGGAGTTGACCTTTACCCTAGTATTGAAGAAAAAGCCGCAAACTTATTATATTTTATAACAAAAAACCATTCTTTTTCAGATGGAAATAAGCGAATAGCTGCATTTTTATTTCTTTATTTTTTAGATAAAAATGGTATTTTGTTCGATAATGGTGGCAATAAAAGAATTGCCGATAATGCTTTAGTTGCATTAACTTTAATGGTTGCAGTCAGCAAGCCCGACGATAAATATATAATGATAACTGTAATTGTAAATTTGATAAACAAGAAAAACCAGTAAGTTCTTTTCGCTATTATTTCAAATGAAAATCCTTTTCAAATACATAAAAAACTTTCTGAAAGAAGATTTTCGTTATGTTACATATTTGCCTGTTTTAATTTACATTGCAATTTGTTTATTTATTAATTTTCACTTCGATTTCGAACATAAAATACTCGATAGTTATGTTGGAACATTTAAAGGATTTCTGTTTTATTTTATTTTTTATGGAACAGCTTATTTTCCGGTTGCCGTTTATGTTTTAATTATAAACAAAAAACAATATGTACTAAATAATTATAGATTTTGGCTTAAAACATCGTTTGTTATTGCATTGCTTGCCGGCTCGGCTTTTTTTGCATTTTATCAGGATATAATTAATTTATTTGTCGGGCAGCCCGAACGGTATTTTATAAGAAAAATCCTTATTAATTCCCGAAACTTTTTAATGTTATTATTACCGCTGATTTTTTTCTGGTATGTATTAAAACCATATAAATCGGGATTTTTATGGCTTAAATTTAAAGATTTTAATGTCAAACCATATTTTTTAATCCTATTAATTGTTGCTCCATTAATAATAATAGCTTCGTTCAGTAACGATTTTTTAAATACTTACCCTACATTTAAACCATGGACAACAGGCAATGCATTTGGATTAGAGAAATGGCAAACAGGCGGAATTTACGAACTTTTTTATGGAGTTGATTTTATAACAATTGAAATGATTTTTCGTGGTGCGTTAGTGCTCGGAATGTTAAATTTACTTGGTAAAGATTGCATTTTACCAATGATTAGTGTTTATTGTTTTTTACATTTTGGCAAACCAATGGGCGAAGCAATAAGCAGTATTTTTGGTGGTTATGTGCTCGGTATTATTGCATTAAACACAAAAAGTATTGTTGGTGGAAGTATAGTTCACATGGGTGTTGCCTGGCTCATGGAACTGTTTGCATATTTGCAGCATTATATATAATGATTAACGATAACACCTTACCCACGCTGTCATCCTTAGCTAAGCGATGCATTGAGTTTATCGAAATGTCGAAGGAAGGTCGTGGTTTGAATTGTGAAGAGGAGGAGCGGCTTTAGCCAAAATTCCTTTTACTAAATCTGTTTAATACCAAATTACACAATTTGTCCCGATTTTAGGATTCAATATAGTTGTTTTGGCTAAAGCCAGATTTTCGATTTTTATATTCCACGACCTAAAGGTCGTGGCAATAAATTATTTACAACCTTCCTTCGACAATCTCATGATGACTGGTCGTGGCAATTTTCTTATAACCGATACCTATCGGATTTATTTTGAAAAGATGTCTAATAAAACAAT
>JAVHRE010000248.1:0-6085 GCA_036171495.1 Bacteroidales bacterium | reverse complement strand
AAACAATTTATTTTTACTTTTGCTGCTGAAATAGTAATAAAAAAATATTATGCAAAATCTTAATATTCGTGGCTTACAAGATGCTGATTTAAAAGGTAAAATTGTTTTGGTTCGCGTTGACCATAACGTAGTTAAAAAAGGGATAATTTACGACCCTTACAGAATTGATGCTACATTTGGCACACTTTATCATATAAACGCAAAAGGTGGTAAAATAATTCTGATGACTCATGTTGGCAGACCTAAAGATAAAAAAACCGGCGAAATTGCCATTGATAATAATTCATCGGTTGAACCAATTGTTGAATATTTGCAAAATAAGTTTCATATAAATATCAAAATCCCCGAATTTTACCAACACGAAAAACTTGGCTACCTTGGAATCGAAACATCTGTAAATCATCTTATTAAAGATTTGAAAGAAGGAGCAATTGATGCCATTTATTTACCAAATACACGCTGGTTTCAGGGCGAAGAATCAAAAGGCGATGATGCAGAACGCTTTGCTAATCAATTAGCCGGACTTGCCGATATTTATGTGAACGATGCTTTTGGCTCGTGGCAAGCCCATGCTTCTACTGTAAGAGTAAATAAATACTTGCCTTCGTATGCCGGATTTTTAATGCAAAAAGAATTAAGCAATTTGGATAGAATTTTTAATCCTACCCAGCCATTTGTTGCAGTTGTTGCTGGTGCTAAATTCGACACTAAAATTGAACCTTTATATGCACTTCTTAAAAAAGCCGATTATTTAGTTCTTGGTGGTGTTATTTACAATGCTTATTTATGTGCAAAATACAATATATCAATAAAAGGAATTGAACAGGAAGATTTAAACCTTGCCAAAAAATTTGTAGAATATTCGTTGCAATTTCCCGGCAAACTTGTTGAATTACCTTATATTATTGAATCAGACACAATGGACGGCAAATTTGAAGGACAAAATAGAATTCACGATATTCGCAAATTAAAATCCGGAACAAAATTAAATTATGTTCTTGATGTCGCAAAAGAGTCATTCCACGAAGAGAATGTTATTGAAATATTTCATACTGCAAAAACAATTTTTGTGAATGCTGTTATGGGATATACTCCTCATTTTAATGAAGGTACAATTGCTCTTGATGAACTTATAGACAAAAGCCCCGAATCAGTTAAATTATATGGTGGCGGCGATACAATGCAAGAACTTAAAAGATTACTTCCCGGTTTGTATATTGTTGCATTAGATAGTCCTCGTTATTATATATTTACAGGTGGTGGAGCAGTTTTAAAAGCCATACAGGAAGGAACTTACGAAGGAATCGCTCCGGTTAAAGCGTTAATGAAATAAATGAACTGTTCCATAAATTAGGACAGTTGAAAACACAGCTAAATTAAAATTAACCGTTACTTCCGAAAATACAAAGGGTTATACCAAATGAAGTAAGTTTGTATGCTAATAGATAATGTTATTTACACAGATTTTTGGACAGCCTCACACTATCTTACCTCCGAAGTAGAAAATCCGAAGTAGAAAGTTTAGTTAATTTTAAAATTAACCATTATATATATTTTGCATGGGGTAAATTTGTATGTTTATTAAGTTCCAACAGTCAGATTGTTTAAAAACCTTGTTATTAACACTTTTTCACTAAAACAAATGCTTGTTTCTCATTTAATCGGTTTATTTTTGTTTAAAAGTTTAAATAAATATTTTTTAGACAGCAACGTGACAGAACGAACAGTTTAATGATAAGAAAATTTAAAAATATTGCTTCGTTACTATTATTGTTGGTTTTTCTTTTACCATCAATAGTTCAACTTGAACATCATCATAAACACTTTATATACAAAGCAAAAAACGAGAAACAGTACCTTGTTTTTCAAGAGAAATGTGGTATATGCAATTTCGAATTTTCTGTTTTTTCATCAGACTTTGAAAATATTGAATTACAAAAGGATAAACCTTTAGATAAATACTGTAATAATTACAGCTCCTTATATTATTCAAACATTTCAGATTATTCATTTTTATTACGTGCTCCTCCTGTTTTTACAAGTATAATTTAAAACATCCTATCGGATGTAGGTCAATTTATTTGTAAAACATTAAATCGTAATAAAATGAAAAAAACATTATTAATAATGTTTGGAATAATTATATTTATTTCAAACAACGCAATTTCAATAAACAATCTTCTCTCCAACAAAAAAACTTTATCAGGAAAAATCACTGATAAAGACACGAAAGAATCTATTCCCGGTGTTGAGATTTATATTCCGGATCTAAAGACAGGAGCTATGTCTAAATTAGACGGAACTTATATCATTAACAATCTTCCATCCTCAAAAGTGCTTGTAAAAGTGAGCATGGAAGGTTATGCAACTATCACAGAAACCATTGACCTTACCGCTACAACAACAAAAGATTTTGTTATGCAGACTTCCATCACAGAAATTTCAGAAGTGGTAGTTACAGGAACATCCAAAGCAACGGTGATGAAAAATAACCCTGTGCCGATGGTAGCTATCAGCCTGCAGGAACTGACTCAAAATGCTTCAACCAATATTATTGAAACGATGAACAAAATACCCGGCTTAAGCACATTGACAACCGGACCAAATGTTTCAAAACCATACATTCACGGATTGGGATATAACCGTGTGCTTACTTTGTTTGATGGAGTGAGGCAGGAGGGACAGCAATGGGGCGATGAGCACGGAATTGAAGTTGACCAGTTTTTAATTGACCACATTGAAGTTGTAAAAGGACCTGCAAGTTTGATGTATGGTTCGGATGCACTGGCAGGAGTGGTAAATCTTCTTCCGGCAAATTCAGTTCCTGACGGAACAATAAAAGGAAATGTGTTAACCAATTATCAAACCAATAACAAACAAATAGCCGGCTCTTTCAATCTTGACGGAAACAACAATGGATTTGTATGGGGATTTCGAGGTTCACACAAACAAGCTTCCGATTACCAAAACAAATATGACGGAAGAGTTTTTGGAACAAAATTTAAAGAGAATGATTTTAACGGATATATAGGACTGCATAAATCTTGGGGATATTCTAATCTCAATTTCAGTTTGTATGACAACTTACAGGAAATTCCGGATGGAAGCCGTGATTCTACTACAAGAAAATTTACAAAACAAGTTTCTGAAGAAGATACTTTACGGACAATTGTGTCTGATGCGGAATTAAAATCATACACCATTGGTGTTTTGCATCAGCATGTTCAGCATTACAGGGTTTTTTCCAACAGTAATTTTATATTCGGAAAAAGCAAATTAGCAGTAAACATCGGATATCAGGAAAGCATTCGCAGAGAGTTCAGCCATCCTTTGTATCCAGATATAGCAGGACTTTACTTGATTCTAAATACATTTTCTTACGATGTAAAATATTATTTACCTGAAGTAAAAGGGTGTGAAACAACCATCGGTGTAAATGGAATGCTGCAAAATAATAATGCAGGTAAAGGAACAGAGATGGTTATTCCTTCTTATCATTCATTTGACATTGGTCCGTTTGCGCATGTAAGAAAAACATTTGGAAAACTTGACATCTCAGCAGGTGGACGTTACGATATACGTATGTATCAAAACGATTTGATGTTCACAAAACAAAATCCAATAACAGGATTTGATATGCAAACTTCTGCTAATCCCAATGACACTATTGTTATAAAACAATTCGATTATTATAAGCACACATTTGCCGGAGCAAGCGGTAGTTTTGGAATGACATACAACATAAACGATAACTTCGGCATAAAAGCAAATTTAGGTAGAGGTTATAGAGCTCCCAACGCTGCTGAGATTTCCGCCAAAGGTGTTCATCCCGGAACTGGCTTTGAGCAATTGGGTGATGCAAACTTCAAACCTGAATTCAGTTTACAGGAAGACGCCGGATTATTTTTCAACAGCAAAAATGCTTCAGGAAGCGTAGATTTTTTCAATAACAAAATCAGTAATTATATTTACAATGAAAAATTGTCAGGTGTGATGGGAGGAGATTCTACTTTTGTGCAGAATGGAAATTCATTTCCGGTTTTTAAATTCAGGCAAACCACTGCTCATTTGTATGGCGGAGAATTAAGTATTGATATCCATCCATTAGACTGGTTGCATTTTGAAAATGCCTTGTCTTATATTTATGCTGTAAATCTGGGAGGGAATGGCGCAAAAATTACCGATAGCGCAAAATTTCTGCCCTTAATTCCTCCTTTTCATACAAACACTGAACTTCGTGCGGATTTCAAGAAAAAAATCGGCTCTTTTTCAGCTATCTTTATTAAAGCAGGTGTGCAATATTACTCTGCACAAAACCATTTTTATTCTGCTTACGGAACAGAAACAAAAACTCCCGGATATACACTGCTTGACTTAGGAATTGGTGCGAATATAGTGAATAAAAAAGGTAGCACTATTTTTTCAATTAGTATTCTTGGAACAAACATGGCGGATGTTGCATACCAGTCAAATATGAACAGATTAAAATATTTTGATAATTACCCGAATAATTGGACTGGACATAGTGGGATTTATAATATGGGAAGAAACATCAGCTTCAAGCTTATTGTGCCCATTGATTTTATAATAAAAAATCTTAAAATACCTTAAAATATTTTTGTGTTTCAGAAATAAATTTCTATTTTTACCAAATGAAGACAAAAAACATTTTAATAACATTTGCCTTAGTCGCTGTATTTAATGTATTTACACAAGCTCAAAAGGTTAAAACAGAAAAAGAAATTGTTTCGGGTAATGGAATTTCTAATCCCGATTCATTAAAAAGCAATAAAGATTTCGAATTACTTTCAAAAGAAATTTATAGCGATTCTTGGGATACATCATATATTAGATTAAGTCGGCATGCAAAAGTATCTGTTAATGACTCAGTTATGTTAAAATTATTAACCAAAGAAAATTCAAATTTTTACATGCCGGTTTCAGGAAAAGTACTTTCGGAATTTGGCTGGAGACACGGACGTATTCATGCTGGTATTGATATTCAATTAAATAAAGGTGATTCTATTCACTCCGCTTTCGATGGAGTTGTTCGTATGAGCAGATATTTTAGTGGATACGGCAACATTGTTGTTGTGAGGCATTACAATGGTTTAGAAACCTGTTATGCACACATGTCGAAGCGACTTACTAAAGTTAGCCAAATTGTAAAAGCAGGCGATGTTCTTGGACTTGGCGGAAGAACTGGTCATGCAACTTGTAATCATCTTCATTTTGAAGTTCGCTATTTACAAGAGCCAATAAATCCACGTTTAGTAGTTGATTTCGAAAATCAAAAAATTCATAGTGATTCACTTATTGTTTCGAACGATACTTTTTTTCACAGAAAAAATATTTCCAAAAAACATACAACAAATAAATCTGATTTTAAAGTTGACAAAAAAGGAAATTATTATTATATAAAACAAGGCGACACTTTGTATTCTCTATCAAAGCGTTATGGAACTTCTGTTGCCGCTTTATGCGATAAAAACAATATTTCGGAACATTCTACTTTAAGAATTGGACAAAAGCTGAAATTGTAAAAGAATTATTGATGTAAGTGAGGCAGATTTCTTTTTAAGTCCCCCGATGATATTTTAAATACCAACCAATCTATTATTTGAAGGCAAACAGTTTCATTATAACTTTCTATTTTTGAAAGTAGTTTAAGTTTTTGTTTCATTATATCGTTTTGGTTTGTTTGCGAAGTGCCTTTCTCGTATATTGTTATTTTAATTATGCCAGCTGTGTCGGTTATATTAACATACATTCTTCTCCAAAAAATAAAGTTTACATTTTTTTTAAAAAAATATGCAATTTTTTTTTCTTTTAATTTGAATGCTGAACCATAAAACTCGTATCGTAAATCTCCTTCAAGATGTGTAGAACCAATTTCCAAACTGGGTTTTCTTTCTTCTGGCGAAATTTTAGATACTCTTTCAATTAGCTCATTAAGTTTATTAATAAAAGGTTCTATTTTTTGAATATTTTCTTTAATAATAACACTTTCCTCTCTCGTATCTTGAGTGTAAACAGTATTTTTTTCTTTTTGCCGTTTCTCAGCTTCGTCAATCCAACTATTCAT
>JAVHRE010000247.1:0-3215 GCA_036171495.1 Bacteroidales bacterium | reverse complement strand
TTGACGAACAAGTGTTTCAAGCTAAAAATTAATTTTTAGCTTGACGCGTATGCGCGCAGGCGGGAATCCCCTGTTTAATCTTCGTTCCCGTCTTTGGGAGTTCCGCATTCTGCGGAAGACGTACGGGAGCTGTTTTTTTGCGTAACATCAGTTACAAAATGTAACTTAAAATAAAGATAAAATAATTTATACAATTAATATTTTTTACCTTATTTTGCAAATAAATTATTTCGTATGGCTATATATTTAAAAAACGCAACATTTATTAATTGGCAAACATTAGAGTTTAATAATTCTGATATTAAAGTTGAACAGGGAATTAATGGCAAAATTGAATTTATAAAACAAATTCCATTAAATACTTTTGACGAAGTAATAAATTGCACAGGCAAGTATGTAACAAAATCATTTGTTTGCGGACATCATCATATTTATTCGGCTCTTGCCAGGGGAATGGGTGCTCCAAAAAAGAATCCGGAAAATTTCTATGAAATTTTAAAATATGTTTGGTGGACACTTGATAAATGTTTAGATAAAGAGATGATTGAGGCAAGCGCTCTAACAACCGCAATTGCTTGTGCCAAAAGCGGAACAACTTTCGTAATAGACCATCATGCTTCTCCTTTTGCTGTAGAAGGCTCATTAGAGATTATAGCAAAAGCATTTGAAAAAGTTGGTATTTCTCATTTATTATGTTACGAGATTTCAGATAGAGATGGATTAGCTCTTGCAGAAGAAGGACTTGCTGAAACAGAAAACTATTTGAAAAATAATCAGGGATTAGTTGGTTTACATGCATCTTTCACCGTTTCTGACGAAACACTTAAAAAAGCAGTAAAGATTTCTGAAAAATATAATTCCGGCATACATATTCATGTTGCAGAAGACAAATATGACCAAGAGCATTGTGTTAAAACATACAACCAAAGAGTTATTGAGCGATTAAATGATGCAGGTGTTTTAAATTTTTCAAAATCAATACTTGGGCATTGTTTGCATTTAAGTGCTCATGAAAAAAAACTTGTAAATAATTCAAAGGCTTGGGTAGTTCAAAATAGCGAAAGTAATTTGAATAATAATGTGGGATATTTTGATTCCCGTGGTTTAGGAAATAACATTATGCTTGGAACTGATGGAATGCATAGCGATATGTTACGAAGTGCAAAATCTGCATTTTATGTAGGTCAGGGATTCGATAATATTGATTATTCGGGAGTTTATAACCGTTTCAGAAATGCACATAAATATCTTAGTACTAATAATTTTTCCGGCGATGACGATAACAATCTTGTAGTTCTTGATTATGACTCTCCCACTGAATTTAATCAGAATAATTTTTTAGGGCACTTCCTTTTCGGTATTGAAGCAAAACATGTGCAACATGTTATTTCAAATGGAAAACTAATAGTAAAAGGCAAACAAATTACAACAGTAAATGAAAAAGAAATTCTTAAAAATTCTCAAATGTTATCTGTAAAACTTTGGGAGAAAATGAAAAAATAATTAGTGTTTGTCCATAATGTCATGTTGAGCGAAGCGTTGCACTGAGTTTATCGAAGTGTCGAAACATCTATTATTCAAAAATAAATATAGATTTTTCACTATTCCCGACAGGTCGGGACAGGCTATTCAGAATGACAAAACATTATTTTAAATATGAACTTACTTATAGAAAACGGTACTGTAGTAACTTCAAATAAAACAGAAGTTACTGATATTTTTATCAATAGAAATAGAATTGCTGCAATAGGAAAAAACCTTAAAATAACAGATAACACAACAGTAATTGATGCTACTGATAAATATGTTTTTTCTGGCGGCATTGATGCACATGTACATCTTGATTTACCAACTCCTGCCGGTACATCATCAGATAATTTCGAAACAGGAAGTATTGCTGCAATTTATGGAGGAACAACTTCAATAATTGATTTCGTAACACCTTCCAAAAATGAATCACTTATTACAGCTTTTGAAAAAAGATTAAAAAATGCCAAAAATTCTAAAATAGATTACGGGTTTCACATGAGCATAACATCGTGGAATAAAAACACAGCAAAAGAAATGGAGCATTGTGTTAATGAACTGGGCATAACTTCTTTTAAAACTTATATGGCTTATAAAGGTGCAATTGGAATTGAAGAAAATGAGTTATACGAAGTAATGAAAACTGCTGCTAAACTGAAAGTTGTTGTAACAATACATTGCGAGTTAGGCGACGAAATTATTAAACTTCAAAAAGAATTTATTGCGAAAGGAAATACAACTCCAGCTTATCATGCGTTATCGCGTCCAAATTACGTTGAAGCAGAATCGGTAAAACATGTTGTTGAACTGGCAAAAAAAACAAAATGCATTGTGTACATTGTTCACACTTCAACAAAAGAATCGGTAAAAATTATTGAAACTGCTCAAAAAAACGGAGTAACAGTTTTTTCCGAAACATGTCCTCAATATTTATTACTCAACGATACTGTTTATAATAAGCCGTATCCCAATTCGTTGAAGTATGTTATAAGTCCGCCCATTCGCAAAATAGCCGACCAAAACGCTCTTTGGAAAGCAATAAAAAATAAAACTGTGCAATTTGTTGCAACCGACCATTGTCCTTTTAACACAAAAGGGCAAAAAGCTCTTGGCAAAAATGATTTTACAAAAATTCCGAATGGTGCTGGTGGAATAGAAGAGCGTTTAGCATTACTTTATACTTATGGCGTATTAAAAAATAAAATTTCGATAAATGAATTTGTAGCTATTACCTCAACCAATCCGGCAAAAGTTTTTGGTATTTATCCGCAAAAAGGAGAAATTGCTGTTGGTTCCGATGCCGATATTGTAATTTGGAATCCAAAAACAAAAAATATTATTTCTGCAAAAACGCATCATCAAAATTGCGATTCAAACATTTACGAAGGATTTAAAACGAAGGGCAACGCAGAAATTGTAATAATAAATGGCAAAATTGTTCTTGAAAAAGCTCTAATTTCGATAAAAACACAAAAAGGAAAATATCTTAAAAGGTTTTGAGCAAATTACTTATGGTGGGTTCTAATCCCGCCCAAAGCGCATACGCGTCAAGCTAATATATGAAAAAACGATGTATTATATTAACAATAAAGGTAATGCGAAATTATTTATTTCGCTTATAATGGAGCTTATATTTATTTGTAACTACTCAGCCACTAAATTAACTTTAAAATAGCCACAGATTCACA
>JAVHRE010000246.1:0-3226 GCA_036171495.1 Bacteroidales bacterium | reverse complement strand
CTGAATTACTATGGGCAGGTGATAGTTTTCATTTTGATTGTTTTACTGATAACAACCAAACAACATACGGGAGTTGCTATTATGGTAATTGTAATACTAGTGCTGAAGAAACAAAAATAAATGATGATATTAATTTATATCCGAATCCTTGTAGCGATATGTTAAATATTGAATATAAAATGTTGCATGAGGAAGTGCAAATAATTATTAACGATATAACAGGCAGAGTAATAAAAAAAGAGAGGTTACAAATGAATGAAAAAACGCAGGTGGTTGTTAGCGATTTAAAAGAGGGAGTTTACTTTGTAAGATTAAAAACAGTAACAGAAATCTTCAATAAAAAAGTTATAATACAGCACTAAGAAAGATTAGTTTAATTTCTCAAATAAAATGTAAAGTCATTCTTCGAGAACTTCAGAATGACTTTATGTTTTATTCATTAAATTGATAGCAATGCACGCTGTTATAGCTGCGGTTTCGGTTCGTAACCTGCTACTTCCCAAACTTATTCCTGTAAATTTATTTTGTAATGCTAAATCAATTTCTTTTTGCGAAAAATCACCTTCGGGACCTATTAAAATTAAACAATCTGAATTTTTATTGTACCATTCTGTAATATGTTGTCTATTGTCTGTACAATAAGCAATTCCTTTTTGTTCGTTAAATTCAGTTTTTATAAAATCATTAAATTTTACTAATGGATTTATTTTTGGCAAGTATGCTTTTAAACTTTGTTTCATCGCAGAAACTGCTACTTTTTGAAGTCTTTCGATATTTGCATTTTTTCGTTCGCTATGTTCGCATAAAATTGGAGTAATTTCATCAATTCCCGATTCTGTAGCTTTTTCAACAAACCATTCTAACCTGTCGCTACTTTGAAGCGGAGAAATTGCAATATGTAATTTAAACCTTCTTTTATTATAATTATTAATTGTTTCAACAATTTGCAAAACGCATTTATTTTTGTTATCATCAATTATTGAAGTTTTAAGCATTTTTCCATTTCCGTCTGTAACCCAAACAATATCGTTTAGTTTTAATCTTAAAACTCGAACACAATGTTTCGATTCTTCTTCGTTAAGATTTATTATATCTTCGGAAACTAATGGATTATAAAATAAGTGCATAAAATAATTATTATGCGAAAATAAAAAAACCAATTACATTTATCAAAAAAATAATTTCTGAATTTTGACTATTGAAAACAATTGGACTTTTATCAGATACGCATGGCTATATTGATGAAGCGGTTTATTCATTTTTTAAAGATTGCGACGAACTATGGCATGCAGGTGATTTTGGGAACATAGAAACTGCCGATATACTAACATCTTTTAAACCATTAAAAGGAGTGTATGGCAATATTGACGACCATAAACTAAGAATTGTATATCCCGAATTAATTAGATTTAATTGCGAAGGTGTTGATACTCTAATTACTCACATTGGTGGTTATCCCGAACATTACGACAAAAAATTAATACCCATTTTAAAACAAAATCCACCTAAGCTTTTAATTACCGGACATTCTCATATTTTAAGGATAATATACGATAAAAAATATAATTTTCTTTTTATGAATCCGGGTGCTGCTGGTAATTATGGATTTCACAAACAAATAACAATGATAAGATTTGTTATTAACAAAGGTGAAATTAAAGATGTTGATGTTTACGATAGAGCAAGAGGTTAATTAATAATTATTAATGTTTAATTATTAATTAAAAAATTAAATCCAAATTAAATTACAATTTCTTCTCCTCTATCCGGAATTAAAATATTTTTAAATCCTTTAGTTTCTAAAAAATCTTTATACTTTAATTGAGTTTTATATTCGCCATGTACAAGAATAAGTTTTTGCAATTTGTTTTTATCCTGACAAGATAAATAATTTGCCATTTCTTTATAATCGCCATGTCCACTATAAGACTCCAATTTTCTGACATCTGCTTTTACAGGATACTTTGTTCCAAAAATTGAAACTTCTTTATCGCCACGCAATATTTTAGCTCCTAATGTTAAAGGTGCACAATATCCAACGGCTAAAATTGTATTATTCGGATTTGAAATACTATTTGCAAGATGGTGTTTAATTCTCCCGGCTTCCATCATTCCCGATGCAGAAATAATTACACAAGGTGTTTTTATTTCATTTAAACGTTTCGATTCTTCAACCGATTCAATATAATGCAAACTGTTAAAACCAAATGGGTCGGTAACGTGTTCCATTTCGTGCAAAATATCATCGTTAAAACATTCGGAGTGCATACGAAATACTGATGTAACATTAAACGAAAGTGGACTATCAACAAAAATAGGAATTTTTGGTAATCGTCCCTGAATATAAAATTTATTTAACGAAAAAACTATTTCTTGTGTTCTACCTACACTGAAAGCAGGTATTATAAGCTTACCTTTTTTTCTAACACAAGTATCGGTAATAATATCAAGTAATAAGTCTTCTGATTCTTTATAAGTCTCGTGAAGTCTATCACCATAAGTTGATTCTGTAATGGCTATATCAGCTTGAGGAAATGGTTCGGGCGATTTTAGAATTCTATTTGTTGGACGTCCAAGATCTCCTGTATAAGCAATGTTTGTAATTTTTCCATCTTCTTTAATTGATAAATTTGCCACTCCACTGCCTAACATGTGACCATTATTAGTAAAACTAACAGTAGTGTTTTCATCAATTTTAAATTTTCTATCATAAGCAATACCAATAAATAATTTCATACATTCCTGAGCATCTTTTCTATTGTATATAGGTTCAACAGGTGGTAAATTATGAGATGCTCTTTTTTTATTAAACCATTTAATATCCTGTTCGTGAATAAAACCTGAGTCGGCAAGCATAAGTGCACAAAGGTCGCGTGTAGCATTTGTACAAATTACAGAACCGGTAAATCCTTCTTTATAAATATAAGGTATTAAACCCGAATGGTCAATATGAGCATGTGTTAAAATAATATGGTTAAGTTTAGTAACATCAAACCCAAAATCACGGTTCATTTTATCGGTTTCGAGTCCCTTACCTTGAAACATTCCACAATCCAACAAAATAGTTTTACCCGAATTAGTTGTAATAAGATGTTTACTTCCAGTAACTTCTCGTGCTGCACCTATAAATTTTATTTTCATAATTATTTGATTTTACTTTCACAAATGTAATTTATTAACTGATGTTACGCAAGATTTTACTTAAAACCATCATAGTGTAAACTTT
>JAVHRE010000245.1:0-3229 GCA_036171495.1 Bacteroidales bacterium | reverse complement strand
TAAGTTATTTGTTATTAAGTTATTTGTTATTAAGTTATTTGTTATTAAGTTATTTAGTTATTGGTTATTAACTCAATAACCTAATAATTATTAACCCAATAACATATTAACTTTTATTTAATCGTAAATCCTTAATCTTAATTACTAAATTGCATCTCACCTGGCATTCCAATTTTAATTGAGCCATCATTTTTTACTTTAATTTTTATAGCATAAACCAAATTTTGACGTTCATCGCGGGTTTGAATGATTTTTGGAGTAAATTCCGATTGCGATGAAATCCATGTAACAATTCCCTGCACATCTTTCAAACCTCCTTTTCCATCATCATATAAAACAGTTGTTTTTTCATTTAATTTTACATTTGCAAGTTGTTTTTCGCTAATATAAGCTCTTAAAATTATTTCGTCGAGATTGGCAATTTTATAAATAGCTTTTCCGGGCACAACCATTTCCGAATTTTCAGTATATTTTTCAAGCACTGTTCCTTTAACCGGATTTATAATATAACTTTTATGAATCATATCCTGCATTTGTTTTATTTGATAATCCATTTCTTCTAACTCGCTGAAAACTTCCTGATTTTGAGTTTTAATAAGCTCAATTTGCTTATCAATTAATGCAATTGCATTATTAATGTCATCTAATTGTTTTTCGGGAGCTGCTTTATCTTTAAGCAATTTTTCAATTCTTTTTTTATCTGAAAGCAAATTGCTTTTTTGTTGCTCCTGCACATTTATTTGTGAAATAACATTTGAAACTTTTGTCTTAACTGCAGATTTTTGAGCTTCAATTTGTTTTAATTTCAGCCATGAGCTAAGCGTATCAATAAAACCCACATTGATGCCGGAATCGAGAGCATTACCTTCTTCTATGTTTAACGAAAGCATTTTTCCCTGAACTTCGGATGAAACAGTAACTTCAATTGCTTCAAAATTTCCATAAGCATCGGAAAGTTTATTATTATTAGAGCAAGAAAATAATAACGAAAATAATAATGTCGAAATTATCGGAAAAAATGTATTTTTCATATTTTAAAATATTTAAATTAAACCTTTAATTACCATGTAATTGTATTTTGCAAAAAGCAATTGAATTTGATGCTTTTTCATTTCTATTTTAGCCTGATTTTCGGCTGTAATATCATCAATATAATCTGAACTTCTAATTGTACCATTTGTTAACTTTGATGAAGATGACAATGTGATTTTTTCACGAAGCTTAATAATTTCTTCATCTTTTTTAAGCAATTCTTCCATCTTATTAATATTTGCAATCTCATTTTCCGACTGAATATTAACACCTTTTATAAATGCTTCCTGTTGATTTGTTATTATTTCTTTTTGAATCTCCATAACTTTTCTTTCACGCGAACTTTGCTCCCAATCCCATGGAGTCCAGCTGAGTTTTGCACCAACAATGTAAAATGATTGGAATTCGTTGTTTAACATATTCAAACCCGGACGACCATACCCTGCTTGTCCGAATCCGTATAATTTCGGCAGTAATGTTTTTTTTGAAATAATTTCGGAAGCATCAATTCTTGTTTTGTTAAGATTAAAAAGTTCGAGTTCGGGACGAGTAACTGTTTCATTAAATGCGAAATTCATAAAAGTATAACCAAATTTACTGTCTTTTTTTATTTCTACACCTATGTATTTTGAAAGAGAATTTATAAGTCCTTCACGTGAAATGCGAGCTTCTGTAATTTGTTGTTCAATTTTTAATAGTTCTGCTTGCATAGTAAATAATTCAGATTCAGTAATTATTCCATTTGTTACACCGGATTGCAAAACAATTAATTTTTCCTGAAGTGTTGAGCGTAAAACAAGCTGTATATTTTCGGTTTCCTGTAATAGTAAAACATTAAAATACAAGAAGTTTATTTGCTCTTTATTTGAGTTAATGTCAATAATAATTTGTTGTTTATCAACAAGTAAATTAGCGTTTTCGAGTTTTTTTCTGCTTTGAGTTAAACCGGCATCAAAAATTAACTGGTTTACATCTAAAGTTGCTTTATATTGGTCTTTAGATGGGCTGTCTATTTTAATTCCCGGAAATGGAATATTAATCTGAGTAACATCACTTTGGTAAGTAGCCTGTGCGTTTATTCCAATTTGAGGTAAGTATGCCGAATTAATGTTTTTATTTTTATAATTATTAGATTGTTCCAATAACGTATCATTTTTTAATGTTGGCCAATTTTGGTATAAAAGTTTATAACAATTCTCAATATATAATGTATCTGAATTTTGAGCATTCAAAAACATTGGAATTGAAAAAACTATAATTAAATATTTTATTTTAGCTGTCATATATCAATTGTTTGCTTTTAATGCGTTTTCAACAAATTCAAAAATATACTTCTTTCTCTCTTCAATAAATTGTCTGAAATCTTTATCGTTTCCAGTAAAAAATATGCCTTTTATAATAGGTGCAGCAGCAAATGGAAAAATGCACATTGATAAAACGTTTACCATCAAATGAATTGGGTTATAATGTTTAATCTTTCTTTTCTTTAATTCTTTGGAAATAGTTTGAATAATGATTTCCGGTTTTACTCCCTGAGCTTTTAAAATCTCGGGAAGCATTTGTGGATTTCTGTGCATTTCGTTAATTACAAATATGGGTAAGTGAGGATTTTTTATAAATAAATCAATATAACCATTTATAAATAATTGGATTTTTTCGTTGAAAGAGATTTCAGATTGAAAAGTCATCATTATTTTAGGAACAAATTCTGCTAACGCATTATTAAAAATTCCTTTAAACAGATTTTCTTTACTTCGAAAATAATAATGAAGCAATGCCTTATTTATTCCTGCTTTTTCGGCAATATGTTGCATTCGGGCTCCATCAAATCCTTTCAAAATAAATTCTTCTTTTGCCGCTTCAAGTATTTTAAGTTCAGTGCTTTTTTCTATTTCTTTAATTTTAACCATTTAGATTAATTATTTGGTTTAACCGAATGGTCAAAATTAATACATTTTAATTTAATTGCAAATTAATTTATTATGCGAATCAAGGGTTGAAATCTAAAAGTCCCCCTTCCTTCGTCAGGGTAAACTCCGGGACAAAATATTGGTAGAAATGAATAACAGATACCACCATAAATGCTCCTTCCTTCGTCAGGATAAACTCCAGCATGATATATTAAAATTATTTCGTTCCTACGGAACTATTTTAGCTATGGTTATTTTTCTACCAATATACCGTTCCTAACGGAACT
>JAVHRE010000244.1:0-3231 GCA_036171495.1 Bacteroidales bacterium | reverse complement strand
GCAACTGAGGGGTGTTCCACTAAATCATTATTTTTTTAATTTAATTCTCATTGTATAAAACCTGCATGATTATTAGCATTAAATTGTTTATTTAGATTCAGAATCAAGGTCAATCTTTTTGATATTTTTATTTTCCGGTTTTTTTGCATTTAATGGGCTAACAACTCTTTCTCCAAGTTTTGCTTCTAATTCCTTTCTTGCATTTCCAGCAACATTCCCTCCTTTTCTTGCTACTTTTTTATTCTCAGACAAAGTTTTGGGTTTTTCTTTTTTGAGTCCACTCCGAAAAGTCTTTTAACCCCTAAATCCCCTAAAGGGGACTTTAAAGGCACACTGATTTTCAGCGATTTCCCTTCAGGGATCAAGGGCAAAAAATCGCTGGAAAATATTTTTTGGACTTTTCGGAGTGGACTCTTTTTTTGATAATTCCGTTGTCGATGTTTCTGCCAACATATTTAAAACCAATTCAAGATTAGTTATATTATCTCGAAGATTTTCTTTTTTCAAATTCTTTAGATTTTTGTATTGTTTTGTTGTCAAACCTGCCCATGCCTTTGTTATTTCATCAGTTAAAATTGCATATTCTTCTCCTTTTTTAACGCTTCTTAATTCCCATTCATCAGTTAATTCTTTTCGGACTTCAATACTCTTTAGTCGTTGATTAATCCAGTTTGAAGAATAACCCTTTTTTAAATATGTTTCCATTGCTCTATCGAAAGCAATTTCTGGGTCTTCAGTTTCTTCTATTCTTTCATAACCAACTTTTGCTAACCATAATTTAAAAGGTTCTGCTTTAGGTGAAGGTATGGATTGTATTAATCTTAGAATTTGCTCTGTATCAGCTGTATCTGTCTCTCTCATTCTTCCATCAGATGCTTTCATTTTCAACTGTACGATTTTTTCGTACAGTTGACTTCCTTCTTATTTTAGTTTTATTTTTAAGTCACTCCAATATCTTCGAGAATTTTTACTCTCGGTTAAAATTTCTATTATATCTATAACTGAAAAATACCATTTTTCAACTTTGTCATTCCAATAAACTCGAACTTGTCTTGATTCAAAAAGTTTTATTGCATTTTCTTTTATCATATTATACTTTTCTTATTTAAAGTCAAAGATAATAAACTCATTTTTATTCATCTCAATTGTTAGAAGAAGATTTTTACAATGAATGCTAATATTTTTTATTTGAATCAATTTGTTGTTTTTTATTGTCATTTTTTTCATGCAGGATTTTATCATTTTAGAATTTTTATCATTTTCGGATATTTTCATGCACGAATTTTTTCGCACCCCTTTGTTGCTAATTAATCGATTCATATATATTTTTGGTTCGATCTGTTATTTTTGTCTTTTGCAAATACACATTCAGTTTTTAAACGTTTTCTTAATTAATGTGCTTCAATCTTCGTTATATTCTGAACGAATATTCTTTTCCCTGTTAAATAACTTTCTAAAAATCACCAAATTTATTATTTTTCCTCATTTATTTAAATAAAATATTTGCTAATTTCATTTTTTGTGTTGCAAAACTTGACTGTTTAAACTCTATGCAATCTATTCAAATTACTATTTCAAAATACAGTATTTTTTAATCTCATTTTCTAGAATGCTGATCTATTCATGATTTCTAAATCATCAAATGGATTTTTTATATTACGAATATTTTTGGTTGATACATGCGTATATATTTCTGTAGTACGACTGCTTTTGTGCCCTAATATCTCTTGAATATACCGTAAATCTGTTCCATTTTCAAGTAAATGGGTGGCGAAACTGTGTCGCAATGTGTGTAAAGAAATAGATTTTATAATGTTAGCTTTAATAACTGCATGATGGAATATGTTTTGTAAGCTACTTACTGTGTATTGCTCACCTTTTTCAATCCCTTCAAAAAGCCATATCTTAGGGTCATATATATTTGAATAATTCCGTAACATCTCTATAACTTTATCAGAAATAGGCGCAACTCTGTCCTTAAATCCTTTTGCTTGATTGATGATAAGCAACTTTCTATTTGCATCAACATCTCCTACTTTTAAATTAATCAGCTCACTTCTGCGTAAACCACAAGCATATATCAGCGAAAGCATTGCCTTATGCTTAACATTGGTTAGTGAATTTAAAATACTTGCTACTTCTTCCTTACTCAAAACTTTGGGCAAGACTTTAGGTCTTCGAGGACGTTGCAACTCACCCATATCCATCTCTGTATCTTGCATCCGTGAATAAAACAACTTTATTGCACTCACCGTCTGATTCTGCATTGTGACCGATAATCCCCTGCTGATAATATATTCATTATTAAACTTCACAACATCTTTTGTAGCTATTTTATAAATTTGCTTATCGTTATAAAAACTAAAAAATATTTTTAATGAATCAAGATACGTATCAATTGTGTTTTCAGCATATCGTTTATCTTTCAACCAGTATTTGAATTTTAATAATGCATCTTTTTTATCTTTATTTAATTCCACCATCAGCTTCGGAACAACTTCTTTCCTGATAGGATTTTTATTTGAATTTTGTTTACTTTCGTTTATATTTATATCTCCAACCCTTATGGAATAAGGAGGCATTGTACTTACAATTGTTTTGCTATTATAAGTTTTCTGATTGAGACTACTGTCGTCAAATTCGACCAAATCGCCCAATAATATTATTAAATGAAATAGTTCATTCCTGTCTTCTGCAATATGAAAACATTTATACGTTGCACTATATTTTGCAGTATCAATCTGCTTTACAAGATTTTTTATATGTTCATCATATTTGAATATTGCACAAATTCGTGATTCATTATGATGTTGTACCGATTTTAAAAAGACCTTAACCATATATTTATTGGCTATTTAGTTTCAATAAAGATTGTACGCAAAACCCTATTTTATACAGCTTCGCCTCATCAGTCCCATCTTGTGACCAACAAAGCAGCAGCAATAAGCGTTTGAGTAAAAAACTGTTTTTTATCAGTCCTTAAATTTACATACAATATCATTATCAAAAAAACAAATCATGCAATAAATCATTATGAGTTTGTGGATGGTAGCTTTCAGTTTGTGGATGGTAGCTTTCAGTTTATAAGTGGTAATTTTTATTTTCAGAAAATATCGTTTTCATGAGCCAAATGGAGAAAATAATGCTTGTTTTTGATCCAAATAAAAACAATATTCAATAATAACTAACATTTCTCACTTGCAATAGTATCGTAAACACTGACCCGAAGGG
>JAVHRE010000243.1:0-3268 GCA_036171495.1 Bacteroidales bacterium | reverse complement strand
AGCCATATAAACCAAAAAATCATATTAGAATTGTTACAGCAGCATCGCTTTTTGATGGTCATGATGCAACAATTAATGTTATGCGAAGAATACTTCAATCGTCGGGAGCCGAAGTAATTCATTTAGGTCATAATATTTCGGTGCAGGAAATTGTTGATTGTGCTATTCAGGAAGATGTTCAGGCAGTTGCAATTACTTCGTATCAAGGCGGACATCTTGAATTTTTTAAATATATGCTTGATTTATTTAAAGAAAGAGACTGTGGACACATTAAAATTTTTGGTGGCGGTGGAGGAGTTATACTTCCCAAAGAAATTAAAGAACTTCAGGAATATGGTATTACCCGATTATATTCGCCCGATGATGGTAGGGCAATGGGTTTGCAGGGAATGATTAACGATATGTTAGAAAAATGCGATGAGCCTTGCGGTAAAAAAATTAAAGTCAACATTAAAGAAATTCAAAACAAAGACCACCATTCAATTGCAAAATTAATTTCGGCAGTTGAAAATTATCCCGATGAAATAAAAAAAGAAATTTCAGAAATAAACAAACTTGCATCAAAAATCACAATTCCCGTATTAGGAATAACAGGAACGGGTGGCTCAGGTAAATCGTCGTTAATTGATGAATTTGTCAGAAGATTTTTAATGGAGTTCCCAAAAAAACAAATTGCAATAGTTTGTGTTGACCCTTCAAAACGCAAATCGGGTGGTTCGTTATTAGGCGACAGAATAAGAATGAATTCCATAATCAATCCACGAGTTTACATGCGTTCTATGGCTACACGACAATCAAATTTAGCTTTGTCGAAATATGTTAAAGAAACAATAAACATTCTTAAAATTGCAGGTTTCGATTTAATAATTATAGAAACATCTGGCATTGGACAATCGGACACAGAAATTATTGACCACAGCAATTTTTCGCTTTATGTTATGACACCCGAATACGGTGCTGCTTCACAATTAGAAAAAATTGACATGCTTGATTTTGCCGATATAATTTCACTTAACAAATTCGATAAACGCGGTGGTTTAGATGCACTTAAAGATGTAAAAAAGCAATATCAGCGTAATCATAAACTTTTCGAAAAAGAAGTTGATTCAATGCCTGTTTATGGAACTATTGCCTCTCAATTTAACGACCCGGGGGTTAATCAACTTTTTAAAGCAATTATTGACAAAGCAAATGAAATATTCGGTGTGCACTTTAATTTAACAACTCACATAACAAATGAAATTCCCGAAAAAATTCATATAATTCCTCCTCAACGAATAAGATATTTATCGGAAATTACCGACACTATAAGGAATTACAATAAAACCGTTGATGAACAATCGGAAATTGCACAAAAACTTTACGGTTTAAAACTTTCTATTGAAGTGAGCAAGAAAAATAAAAACAATAAGCACATTGTTGAAGAATTAGGAGCAATTTACAATGAATTGAATGAAGATTTAGAAAAAAACAATCGTAAAATTTTAGAAAACTGGAATGCAAAAATTGAATCTTACAAAAAGGAATATTACATTTTTAAAGTTCGCGACAAAGAAATTAAAATTAAAACTCATACCGAAACCCTTTCGCACACAATAATTCCTAAAATATCGTTGCCAAAATATAAAGCTTGGGGCGATATTTTAAAATGGAATTTAAAAGAAAATGTTCCAGGTGAGTTTCCTTACGCCGGAGGAGTTTTTCCATTTAAGCGCGAAGGTGAAGACCCAACTCGTATGTTTGCAGGCGAGGGTGGACCAGAACGAACTAATAAAAGATTTCATTATGTGTCGCGCGGGTTATGTGCAAAAAGGTTGTCAACTGCTTTCGATTCTGTAACATTATATGGTCACGACCCACATAATCGCCCTGATATTTATGGTAAAATTGGAAATTCAGGTGTTTCTATCGCCTGTTTAGATGATGCGAAAAAATTGTATTCAGGGTTTAATTTATGCAATCCATCAACTTCTGTATCAATGACAATTAATGGACCAGCTCCTATTATGGTTGCATATTTTATGAATGCTGCAATTGACCAGCAATGCGAAATTTATATTAAACATAATAAACTCAATACTCAGGTTGAAAAAAAGATAAATGAGATTTATAAAAAGAAAGGTACAGTTCGCCCACAATATCAAGGGAAATTACCAGAAAGCAACGACGGATTAGGATTAATGTTGCTTGGTGTTACAGGCGACCAGATTCTTCCCAAAGACGTGTATGAAAAAATTAAAATTGATACTATTTCTATAGTGAGAGGTACAATACAAGCTGATATTTTAAAAGAAGACCAGGGGCAAAATACTTGTATTTTTTCAACCGATTTTTCGTTAAAATTAATGGGCGATGTGCAGGAATATTTCATAAACAACAATGTTCGTAATTTTTATTCGGTTTCAATTTCAGGTTATCACATTGCTGAAGCTGGTGCAAATCCTATATCACAATTGGCTTTTACACTTTCCAATGGTTTTACTTACGTAGAATATTATTTATCAAGAGGAATGGACATTGATAAATTTGCTCCTAATCTTTCGTTCTTTTTCTCTAACGGAATTGATATTGAATTTTCGGTTATTGGTCGTGTAGCCCGAATTATTTGGGCAAAAGCAATGAAGTTAAAATACAAAGGAAATACACGTTCACAACAATTAAAATATCATATTCAAACTTCCGGGCGTTCGTTACATGCACAGGAAATTGATTTTAATGATATACGTACTACATTACAAGCACTTTATGCAATTTACGATAACTGTAACTCTTTGCACACAAATGCTTATGACGAAGCAATAACAACACCTACAGAAGAATCTGTTCGTCGTGCTATTGCAATTCAAATGATTATAAATCACGAGCTTGGATTGGCTAAAAATCAAAATCCAAATCAGGGAGCATTTATAATTGAAGAATTAACAGAATTGGTTGAAGAAGCTGTAATGGCAGAATTTGACCGTATTACTGAGCGAGGTGGAGTGTTAGGTGCAATGGAAACAACTTATCAGCGTAGCAAAATTCAAGAAGAATCTCTTTATTACGAAACTTTAAAACATTCGGGCGAATTACCAATTATGGGAGTAAATACATTTTTGTCGAGCAAAGGCTCGCCAACAGTTACACCAGGTGAAGTAATTCGCGCAACAGAAACCGAGAAAAAGTATCAGATTAAAATGCTGAAAGAACTTCACAAAACTAACGAAGTTCAAGTTCCTGCATTGTTGGCAGATTTAAAACATACTGCAATAATTAATAAAAATGTTTT
>JAVHRE010000242.1:0-3271 GCA_036171495.1 Bacteroidales bacterium | reverse complement strand
AATGCCGATAGAGTAGCTGTTATAGGACAATGTTTACTGCCGATTTATCGGCATATTGGACTATTACAGATACCGTATCGGTATTAATTAATATTTCAATCAGTCATATTGTCGCTTATAAAATTAACAATATGCCATTATGTCGCTATCTTGCACGTTATTATTGTTATTTTGTAATAAAATGTTAATCGGTATATAATTTGAAAATCCTCAAGCGCAAATTAATTATTAACTAAAAAAAAATAGGAGGACAAAATTATGTTACCAATTTTAAAAAATTCAAATTTCGTTGACCACTTTTTTGGCAACGATTTATTCGACAACATTTTTAACAGCAATTTTCCGGCTGTAAATGTAAATGTGCCCGCTGTAAATATAGTAGAAAGCAAAGAAAAATTCAGAATTGAAATTGCAGCACCGGGTTTAGAGAAGGAAGATTACAAAATTGACCTTCACAACGATTTGCTAACAATTAGCAGTGAAAAGAAGGCTGAAAACGAAGAAAAAAACGAAAAGTACATGCGTAAAGAATTTAATTACTGCAGCTTTAAACGTTCGTTTATCATTCCCGACTCTGCTAATATTGATTCGATTAATGCTTCTTACAAAAATGGGATTCTTACAGTTTCAATTCCCAAAAAAGAAGAAGCTAAAGAAAAAGCTCCACGCCAAATTAGTATTAACTAAAAGGTTTTAAAAGCAATTTAAAAAGCCACAGAATAAATTTTGTGGCTTTTTTATTTTAATTTGCAACAAGTTTTTTCAATCTCTTTATATACTCATCACTGTATAACCACATTCCACAAATATGGCAGCCTTTAATTTCCCAAAATTCTTTTGGTTCAGGTGCTTTGTTATATAGCTCTACTCCCATCCAATATGGAATTACTTCATCTTCGGTACTGTGAATAATTAATTTTGGTATTTTTACTTCTTTTATCAATTTTGATGCTTTATAATCCGATTTAACTAACAATGTAGCAAAAGGTTGCAACCAAAATGGAGATGCTGCAACTGCAATATCATGATGCGATGTAAAAGCTCCTTCGACAACCATTGCTTTTATTTCACTTTGATGAGCGTAAGCAATTTTAACAGCCAAATGTCCGCCAATTGACCTTCCTAAAACAATAATCGGAATGTTTTTTTTATTTATTTTTTCTTCAAGGTAAGTTAATGCACTTTCAGCATCATCAACCAAATTTTGATGACTAACTTCGCCTTGCGAAATGCCGAATCCCTGGTAATCAATTGCTAAAACCTCAAAACCAGCATTTTGTAAAGTTTCAATAGAATTTATATTGTCCGATATATTTCCTGCGTTACCGTGCAATAATAAAATAGCTCCAAGTATTGGAGCTTTCGGAATTGCAAAATATCCATAAATAACTTTTCCATTTTTAGAAGGAAAATTAACAAGCTCAAACCCTAAACTATCAGCTTTATTTTGATGCGATAATACTTTATTTGGATAATAAAACATTTTTTCAAATGTGCAACTTGAAAAAAATAAAACAATAAAAATTATAATAAGAACATCTTTAAAAACTGATGTAACATTATTCCAAACTTGTTTTACGTCATTCCGAACTTTTACACTGAGTAAAGTCGAAGTGTGTTTCGGAATCTCCTGTTTTAAGAGAAGATGCTGATCCCGCCTTATGCGGGACAGCATGACGATTTGTGTAGTTTTTAGAAATGCACATAACATAGACACTTAGTTTGATTATGGCATCGAATTAAGTTTAGTTTCCAAATCAATAAACCTGATAGAATCTTTTAATGGAATAAATGAATGTTCCGATTGCCACCTGTTTTTATCGGAAAATCCCAATTGTATGGCTCGTCCCAATGAGTCTATTGCTAACTTGTACTCTTTGTTAATTGCAAAATATACGCCTGTTAAAAATGCTACATCAGGATTTGAAGAATCTGCGAGCCTGTAAATTTTCAGAAATTTTTCGGCATTAACCATATCACCGGTTTTTAATGATTGTGAAGTAGCAGAATAACAAATCATACTAATATAGTTTAATAATCTTATATCGCGATAATCAGAAGGTGTTTTATTAATTTTATTTGATGCCGACGACAACAAAGCGATTTTCTTTTTCCACCATTCAATATTTTGAAAGGGAATTGCTTTTTGTAATTCGGTTTGCAACTTTGTTTCGGAATTTAAAGATAAATTTATTGTTCGTTCAGAAGTTTTTGATTCGTATCCTTTTAAATAATTATAAACACGCTCTTTTTCAGTTTGAAATTCCTGAGTATTATCTAATAAATCTTTTAATGATTGAAATTCTAACGCCTTTTTCCAAATATCGCGAATAGGAATTTTTTTTGTATTATTTATTTCGTTTTGAAAAAATGCTTTAATATTACTATTTTGAGGTTTACCTTTAATGTCCATTGAAATAGCAACAAAGGCGTATTCCATAATTGAATCGGGAGGCCATTCGTGTTTTCCTTCAAAATATTTAAAATGAGTTTTCAGGTAACTTTGACGTAAAGCAATTTCTGATTTATGCAACTCTAAAAAATTAAAATCGGAGAAACCAGCCATTCCAACATACAAAAAGTTAGTTGTTTTAACATTGAGCAAATCATTTAGTCCGGCTCCGCATCCGATTAATCCTTTAAAAACATTTTCCTGCTGTGCTAAATACGAAGCTACTCTGGCACCTCCGCTAAATCCCATTAAGTAAACATAATCGGAATCTATTGGTGTATTTCGCATTACATCATCAATAATACAATTTGCAAAATATGTGAAACGCTCGGCTTCCATATTATTTTGAATGTTGTTAGACGCAGCTAACACAACTTTATATTTATTGGCTAAATCCTTATACTGTGATGCCGCATGGTTTCCGGCTGCATGTGGGTCGAAAATAACAATAAGCGGATATTTTTTTAGCGTATCGGTTGGAATATAAAGTGCATAATTACATGCTCCATCTATAGCGGCAGTTCTTACATTAATCGTTCCCCGTTTTATTCCCTGTGGTTTAATAGTATCTTCAACAATAGTTTCGGAGCTTGTTGAAGAAGAATGTGTATTACAGCCAATTATAACAACTATTATTGAAATAAATAAAAAGTATAATCTCATTATTAAGTTTTTTACAAATATATTGTTTTAGGTTAAAAATAATGTATTTGTTAAACTTTTTTATGATTTTGTTTTTTTTATTAAAAAACTTATGGTTTTATATATCAAGAAAAAGCTCAATCAGTTTGAGAAATGCGTAAGTCCAATAAATAAAAT
>JAVHRE010000241.1:0-3282 GCA_036171495.1 Bacteroidales bacterium | reverse complement strand
ATTATTTTTGTGAAATCAAATTTATGAAAGTACTTTTGTAAGTAGGTATAAGCTCACTTTATTTCAGAGTATCAATAAAATAAGTAGAATGAATACTAATGTTGATTTTTATTTCGATAAAGCCAAAAAGTGGCAGGAAGAGTTTAAGAAATTGAGAATAATTATTCTTGATTGTCAGTTGACCGAAGAATTGAAGTGGGGTTGCCCTTGTTACACGTTTCAAAAAAACAATATAGTTTTAATACATGGATTTAAAGAATATTGCGCGCTTTTGTTTATCAAAGGTGCCTTATTAAATGATACAATGAATATTTTAATTCAACAAACTGCGAATGTGCAGGCAGGTCGTCAGATTCGGTTCACCAATGTTCGAGAAATAGTTGAGATGGAAACCATCCTGAAAGCCTATATTTATGAAGCCATTGAAGTGGAAAAAGCAGGTTTAAAAGTGGATTTAAAAAAGAATACAGAACTTATATTTCCTAAAGAATTTCAAAACAAATTAAGTGAAATCCCTGCTTTGAAAACTGCTTTTGATGCATTGACCGCTGGGCGACAAAGGGCATATAATTTTTATTTTTCTGACCCTAAACAATCCAAAACCCGTGAGTCAAGGGTTGAAAAATGTATGCAGCAAATTCTAAATGGGAAGGGATTAAATGATTAAGGGGAAAAACTGAGACAGAACTGTTCATAATAAACTATTTCAAGGTTTTTTTCTTTACTTTGCGAAAGTTTAGTAATCATTGGAAATCTAATAAAAATTTGTAAAAGTAGGGCTACTTGCGGAGGTGTTTTTTATACCTCCGGTTTTGTAATAGTATTAGAAAAAAAATAAAATTAAAAAATAAAATTGAAAGTTATTAACAATATCGAATATCAAAAATTGACCCTTTTGTTAGTTTTTTTTTCGTTGCTTAATATGCCCATTTTTACTTATGCACAAAAGGCATTAAAAGACACTACTGTAAAGGATTCAACAATTAAACATAATCCTAAAATAGCAGTAATTTGTTCCGCTGTTGTGCCAGGTCTTGGACAAGTTTATAACAAAAAAATTTGGAAAGTTCCGATAATATATGTAGGTTTAGGAACTCTTTTGTATTACTGGGATCATAATAATAAACAATATCAGTTCTATAAAGAGTCGTATATCAAAAAAGACACATTGATATTCGGGGGTACTTTGGTTTATGGTTCAAATCTCATTTTCTGGAGAGATAAATTCAGGCGCTACCGCGATCTGAACATGATAGGAGCTGTTTTATTATACATATTAAATGTTGTTGATGCCAGCGTTGACGCCAATCTGTTCGACTTTGATGTGAGTGATGATTTATCAATGAAAATTGAGCCTGAAATAAAGTCAATTTTATTACAAAAAAATAGTTCAATAGGAATAACATGTAGAATTAATTTCTGAATCTTATGGTGAAATTCACAAAATATTTTTTCTTGCTCATTATATTAATTTGCACTGTGTTTGTTTATGGGAAACCGGCTAAAGACAGTTTGAAAATACAAAAAGAAACAGAAAACTATCACATCATTGACAATGTTGACAGTCTTTTAAATATGTGGTATGTTAAAAATGCACTTAAATCGCAATTAAATATTAAACAAACCTTCTCAGAAGAAGCAGATAATAACCTGCCAGATTCTGTTTATATCGAGCGTATTAAAAACATGAACTCGATAATGGGTTTTTCATATAATGAAATTGTAAAAAATTTTATTGACATATATGCTCAACGTAGAAAAAATCAAGTGGGGGTATTGCTGGGTCTTTCAGAATATTATTTTCCGATTTTTGAAAAAGTATTAGATGAATATAACCTTCCATTAGAATTAAAATATTTACCGATTATTGAATCTGCATTGAATCCTAGAGCAGTTTCCCGTGCCGGAGCAACAGGTCTTTGGCAGTTTATGTACACTACCGGAAAGCTTGTTGATCTCCGTATCAGTTCATTTGTTGACGAAAGAAGAGACCCTGTTAGATCAACTGAAGCGGCTGCAAAATATCTTAAACAATTATATGGCATTTATGGCGATTGGATGCTTGCCATTGCAGCATACAACTGTGGTCCCGGGAATGTGAACAAAGCAATAAAACGATCCAACGGGAAAATGAATTATTGGGATATTTACTATTATTTACCAAAAGAAACCAGAGGATATGTGCCTGCATTTATTGCTGCCAATTATGTGATGACATATTATAATGAACATCATATTAAACCTCAGCCAATTCAGATTTTTCAAACAGATACGATGGCTGTAACAGACTATTTACATCTTGAGCAAGTATCTAATGTGCTTGGATTGGATATAAACCTTTTAAGGGACTTAAATCCTCAATATAAAAAAGATATCATTCCCGGGAAAAATGAACTCTGGTCTTTATGTATCCCTTCAGGGTCTGTAAATAAATATATAGAGCTAAAGGATTCAATCTTTAAATATAACGATTCTATTTATTTTAATCCGAAAAAAATATTTTATAAACCAAGTGATATCAAATCATCAGAAAGCAATGCGTTATTAGCAAAGGTTCAATATACTGTAAAACCCAATGATAATATTAAACAAATTGCCGAATGGTTTAATGTAGATCAAACCGATATAAGGCAGTGGAATAGAATTAAAAAAAATAAAATCACAAATGGACAAAAATTGTTTGTATATGTTCCAAAAGGCAAAGTAAATGATTATAAAAAATTAAATAGTATGTCGCTTCAGGCTAAAAATTTATTTGCCATGAATAATGTGAATACATCAAATAAGTTAACAGCATTTAAAAAGAAGGATGCAAATAATACGAAGAATTCTATTGCTAGTGTTGAGAAAAAAGATAAAGATTTAGAAGAACTTGGAAAAGTTCTGGGAAAGCTGGATTCTCCTCACTCAATTGATTCTTTAAATATCGCTGTAACTCTTAATGATACTTTGCAACAAATAAAGATAAATATTGATCCAGCTACAAATAATGAAATTGCTACTATTGAAGCTGACCATGATTTCTTTTTATATGAAGTAAAAGCCGGTGACACCATTTGGTCCATCGCAAGAAGTTTTTCAGAAGTTACCCATGATTTGATGAAAAGAAATAACATCAAAGAAACAGATGATATCCTACCCGGACAAAAAATCAAAATCAAAAAACGAATTAAAAATTAGTTTTTAAATTTTTATCTGATAAAAGCCGCATTTTCATATGCTGTTTTCTATGTATTAGACTCATAATTCAACTTTGAGCCCTCTCCGAAAAGTCTATTTTTA
>JAVHRE010000240.1:0-3284 GCA_036171495.1 Bacteroidales bacterium | reverse complement strand
CTATTGTTTAAAATATCTAAACTGTTTACATATACATCACCCGATGATGGTGGTATAAAGCCAGTTATAATTTTCATCATTGTTGATTTTCCAGCTCCATTCGGACCTAAAAAACCAAATATTTCGCCACTTGATATTTCAAACGAAACATTATCAAGGGCTTTTTGCTTACCGTAAAATTTAGTAATACCTCTTACACTAATTGACATTAAATAATCTTTTGTGCGAAATTAAACAATTTAATTACATGTAGTTGTTAAAATTTGCAAACAAAAAACAATAAACAAAAAGTTCAAAAATGTTCTATGTTCATTGTTCCATGTTCAACAAAATACTAATCATCATTTTAGCAAACAATGAACGATGAACTTTTTTGAACGATGAACGGTATTAAGGTATAAAGGTATAAGGTATATTGGGAACATGAAACAATAAATGATGAACATCCGATAGTTATCGGATGACAAAGAGGAGCGGTGAACAGTGAACTTTTTTGAACGTAGAACAATGAACCTTTTTGAACAATTATCTTTTTCCTAACTTTTCGCCAAGCACTTTAAGCATGTCTGCTGTCATTGCATCTAAGTCGTAAGAAGGTTTCCAACCCCATTCTGCACGCGCAGCACTATCGTCAATAGAGTTTGGCCAACTATCGGCAATTGCCTGACGGAAATCAATATTATAATCAATTGTAAAGTCAGGAATGTACTTTCTAATACTTTCTGCCATAAGTTTAGGTGTTACACTAAAAGCTCCAACATTAAAGTCGGAATGATGCTTTAGTTTGGAATAATCGGCTTGTAACAGGTCAATGGTACATTTCAGACAGTCGGGCATATACATCATAGGAAGCATGGTGTCTTCCTTTAAAAAGCAAGTATATTTTCCATATTTAATGGCATCATAATAAATGGCAACAGCATAATCGGTAGTTCCGCCGCCGGGTAATGTTTCGTTACTGATAATTCCCGGATAACGAACTCCGCGAATATCCATTCCATATTTTTGAACATAATAATCGGCTAAAAGTTCGCCGGCAACTTTTGTGACACCATACATCGAAGTCGGTTTAAGCACAGTTTCCTGAGGTGTATTGTCTCGCGGTGTTGACGGTCCAAAAGCTGCAATGGAACTGGGATTAAAAACCCGTTTAACTTTAAGCTCACGAGCTACTTCCAACACATTAATTAAACCGTTCATGTTTACATTCCATGCCAGCATTGGATTTTGCTCTCCGTTTGCTGATAAGATGGCAGCCATATTTATGATGCAGTCCACCTGATGCTTTTTGCATGCCTCAAAAAGTTTATTTTTTTCAGTTACATCAAAAAACTCAAAGTCCCCCGATTCAAGTATTTTTTTTGAGGGTGCAGTCTTCCGACCGTTACCAATAACATTTTTGTTTCCATAAAGATGCCTTAGTTCCATAATAAGTTCAGATCCGATTTGACCGGCACAACCTATCACTATAATTTTTTTTAGCTCCATAAAAATAAAATTTGAAATTAAATATTAATTTATTGCGACAAAAGTATAATTATTGTCAATATAGTTTTATGTTAAATTGGAAAATTAACTATTTTGTCAACACTATTATTCTATCATGTTGATAAACTACATTATACACAATATGTGTTGTTAAACATAATAATATTAACACATAATTAATAATATGATTAATAATGATTTAATATTTTTGCTTAAATTATTTTAAAATATTTTCATTAATCATGTATTATTAACATATTAATTATTAATACTATATATCAAATAAATAATAATTAAAAAAAATGTTCTTTTTCATCAAATAAACTATATTTTTATATAATTTTGCCATTAATAAAGATAATTATTTAAAAATTTTAAAACTTAAAAAAATGTATAGCAATTTTCAAAAACACCTTCAGAAAGAACTGGCTGATATCAAAGGAGCCGGTCTTTACAAGAATGAACGTATTCTTATTAGCGCACAAGGCGCTGAAATCAAAGTTAGCACCGGGCAACAAGTAATAAATTTCTGTGCCAATAATTACCTTGGATTATCAAATAACAAAGAATTGATTTCAGCCGCTAAAAAGGCACTTGACAGCCATGGTTATGGCATGTCGTCTGTCCGTTTTATTTGTGGAACCAGCGATTTACATAAAGAGTTGGAGAAAAAAATTGCCGAGTTTTTTGGAACCGAGGACACCATTTTATATGCTGCCTGCTTTGATGCTAACGGAGGAGTATTTGAACCATTGATGGGTGAAGAAGATGCTATTATTTCCGATTCGCTTAATCATGCTTCTATTATTGATGGAGTGCGTTTATGCAAGGCTGTAAGGTATCGCTATAATAATGCTGATATGGCAGACCTCGAAAAACAATTAAAGGACGCTCAGGCTCAGCGGTTCCGGCTTATTGTTACTGATGGAGTTTTCTCAATGGATGGAAATGTAACTCCGTTAGATAAAATTGTTGCTCTTGCCGAAAAATACAATGCACTTATAATGATTGATGAATCGCATAGTGCTGGCGTGGTTGGTAAAACAGGCAGAGGAGTGACTGAGCAATTTAATTGCCGTGGAAAAGTAGATATTATTACCGGTACTCTTGGAAAAGCTTTTGGTGGAGCCATTGGTGGGTTTACCACAGGAAGAAAAGAGATTATTGAGATGCTTCGCCAAAGGTCGCGTCCTTATCTTTTCTCAAACTCTATTCCACCGCTTGTTGCTGCCGCCGGCATTGCAATGATAGATATGATGAGCCGTACTAATGAACTTCAGGATAAACTACATAGTAATGTAGAATATTTTATGAAAAAAATTAAATCGGCTGGATTTGACATTAAACCAAGTTCATCCGCAATTGTAGCAGTAATGCTTTATGACGCAAAACTTTCACAGGATTTTGCCGCAAAACTTCTTGAAGAAGGTATCTATGTGATTGGGTTTTATTTTCCGGTTGTTCCTAAAGAAACTGCCCGCATACGTGTTCAGCTTTCAGCAGCACATGAACTTAAGCATATTGACAAATGCGTAGCCGCATTTACTAAAGTTGGTAAAGAATTAGGTGTGCTTAAAATGGATACCACATTAAAATAGAAATTCAGGCGTTTTTCATCCGTTCCCGAAACTTCGCATTGGCGTCAAGCTATACTGAAAATGGTATAAATTATTACATTTTGTATTCAGTAATCAGTAATCGGTTGTCTTTCAAACTGATTACCGATTACTAACATTTTATGATTTCGGATTTATGATTTTTAATTTCGGATTTATTGTTCTGTTTTTTAAATCAAA
>JAVHRE010000239.1:0-3284 GCA_036171495.1 Bacteroidales bacterium | reverse complement strand
CCATTAATAAATTGAATATTTAAAAGCTTCGCATTTGAACCTTGAATATTAACAACACGAATATTATTTATTAATATGTTAGAATTTGTGCAATTTATTATAAGTTTTGTATTAGCTGGATTTGGAAAAATTGAAATATTGCTTAAATTATTTTCTGTAACTAAATTTGGAGCTAAAACCAACACTCCGTCAGATGATGAAGTTTGAGAATATAATCCTGCACCATTTTTTGCTTTAACATTCGAAAAATAAATTGTTCCATTGTTTAATGTTAAACCGGTATTTATAAAACTTAAATTCAATAAATTATTTGTCCAGTTAATTACATTTGAATCATTAGGTGATGTTCCTGCAGAATACCAATATTCAGCAATATCAGAATTAGGGTCATTTGTTATTGTCCAGTTTGCTGATAATTGCGTATTGTTATAAGTTGTGTCAATATCAGTTAATAAACTGTCGTTGATTGTTGAAATAGTATATGGTGGTGTCCAGTCAATATTTTCATTTTCTGTAACAATAGTTGACAAATTGTTATTTGCATCAACAACAATAGAATTTATTTTTGCAGAAGGCGTTGACGGATTAGGGTTTTGATAACGAATATCTTTAGTAGAATCGCCAACAGTAACAGTAACAGAAGGGTATCTTGAACGGAAAACATTAATTTCATCAACATCTAAAGAACAATTGCCTGTTCTAAAACTTATGTAATTTCCATTTGTGCTGTATGGAGTTGTATCTGCCCAGCTTCCGAGAAAAATATTGTCACGCCAAACTGAAATTTTACCGGTAATCCTGTCATAAGTAATTTTAAAATCGTACCATTGGTTAGGTGTTGTAACAACGTTCGAAATAGTATTTTCCAAGGTAAAAACATCACTTGTAACTTTATAAAACTGTAAATTTTGGTTATCAATTCTAAACCAAACAAAGTATGAATTATTTCGGTTTGCAAAATTTGCTGAATCGCAAAAAAAGTGAAATCCAAATCTTCTTGTAGTTCCTGCACCATAAGCTTTCGCCCTAAATTGAAATAAATATCTGTTTGATAAATTTTGATTTAAAGAAGCATAAATATTTGTATTCCCATTAGCTTCGTCTGTTTGTGATATAGAACCGCCTGCTACATTCCATGTACCGCTATAATTTGTCCAGTTTTGGCTAAGAATGTCGAAATTATCTTTAAAAAAACCGTTGCTGCTGTTAGCATACCAATAGCTGCCGTCGAAATCAGTAACATTATAAAAAGATTTTTCGACTCCCGAACCATTAATGTTATCAATATCTGTAAAGTTAGCGGCAAAGTCCGAAGTTTTCCAATTATTATTTGTGCTTATTGTTGTGGTTGGAGAAACAATGTCATTTAAGCATTGCCAAATAGCTGTATATCCGGCAGCGGTTGTTGAATTATCGGAGTGAAACTGAATTGTTATTGATGGACCAGTTGAAGTTATTGTTGAAGGGATTGAAGTTCCTGAATAACCCCCAATTAAAGGTGAGGCAGGGGAGTTGCCATCAAAAATCCAGAGAGAATCGTAACCGGCTTCTAAACTGAATGTTGAAAAATTAAGCGATACAGATGAAGCACCAGCCGGAGAAATGGTATAATAATAATTTTCTTTATTATAATAGTTCCATGACGGACCGCCCATATCGTAAATTGTGTCGGTACAGGCATCTGTTCTGCAAGTTGTTAATTTTTCGTTGATTTTGTTCCATAAATCGGGATAGCCATCATCGTATCCTAAAGCCCAGATTCCAATTCCTGCAATATCTCTTTTGTAAATAAGCTCAAATTTTTTTCCCAGACTAAATGCATCATCAACCCATGATTGATTCCATCCTGAACTATTATATGTAAAATAAGGCGTATAACTGTCAAAATTAAAATGTTTATTAGAAGCAGTATAAAATCCCGAAGTGTTATCTCTAACTGTTTTATAAGTTCTTGTAGTTCCTGTAGCAGTTGTACTTGAAGGTACTGTATTTGAAGAAGTTGCCCAATTTAAACCATAATATGGTAAACCTAAAACTAATTTATTTGCAGAAACGCCGACATTCAAATATGTGTTTATTGATTTTGAAACATTATAATCATAAGTGTTTGTTAAACTGTATAAACCGGATGTTGGACCTGCTGTACCGCTTCCACCATAATAATAATCGTATCCCATTATAATAAACAAATCTATATAATTATTTAAAGTAGGAATATCAAAAACGCTACTCCAATCAACAGAGTACAATGCAATACTTACTTGTGAGCCGGGGATTGCGGAGTGCATCTGATTACATAAATCAACTAAAAACGCATTAAATTGCACTTTTTGAGCTGCTGGAACTTCTTCAAAATCAATATTTACACCATTTGCCCCACGATTTTGAACTAAAGTAATAAGATTAGTAATTAAAGTTTGTTGGCTTGTGCTGCTTGCAAAAAAAGTTGCATGACTCGAAAAAAGTGTAACGCAAAGATTTACCCTGACTCCATGAGCCAAAGCTTGTGTAACAGCGTTTGAGGTAGTCCAACTATGCGTAGAACTGGCATTTCCTGTTGCAGGGTCAACATCATACGAAAAATACGATAAGTCGGAAATTAAAGACCAGTCGTAGTTAGCTTCGAGTCCATCACTCCAATATGGGTGCCAGCCAAAAACAATTTTATTTAAAGTGCATGCTTTTGTCGTAACATGTCCATTTGGTTTTGAAGCACCTCTTATTAAATTCCAATCACTATCATTTTGAATATTAAATTGCTCATAATATTCATTTTCGGATTGGTGAATTGATTTAAAATCAGCGTTTTGTGCTACGATTATATTTAATGAAAGCAAAAAAATAAATGAAAAAATAATTTTTGTGTTCATGTTTTTTGAATTATTATTCAAAATTACTTATTTTTGCAAAAAATTTGAAGAAATTTTAATTTTTATTTAATATTCTGAAAATTATGAAAATAATCATTAAGCAACTTGACGAAAAAGAAATTCAGAAACTTGGAATTAAAAATTGGCCAATTTGGGAAAAAGAAGTTTCTAAATTTTCGTGGAATTACGAAACCGAAGAACAATGTTATTTTCTTGAAGGTGATGCTACAGTTTTAGCAAATGGCGATATTTATAAGGTTCGTAAAGGTGATTTTGTGATTTTCCCTAAAGGGTTATCAACCAGATGGGTAATTTTAGAACCGGTAAAAAAACATTATAAAATGTAATTTGTGCTTGTTCGTAATGTCAAAATATAATTACGAATTACACTACAAATGTATCATTTGTTTTTAT
>JAVHRE010000238.1:0-3297 GCA_036171495.1 Bacteroidales bacterium | reverse complement strand
TCTTCGAACAGGGGATTCCCGCCTGCGCGGGAATGACGACAAAAAATGAACCCTTAATTCGCATTAATAAACAATGTTTAGTGGCGTTATTTTTTGAAATTTTGAATTTTAGATTTGGAGCTTGGAATTTTATTTTATTTAGGACTTACGCAAAAAAAAACAATATGACACGAATTGCACGAATAGATTAATAAGTTAATAGGTTATTATGTTATTGAGTTAATAACCAAATAACTTAATAACAAATAACTCAATAACCATAACAAAGTGTCAAAAATATTCCGCTTAGGCGGGATTGCGTAAGTCCTATTATTAAAACTAACTTTATAGGCATTATGTTGTTGGCAAAAATGTTTACCACTCGTCTTTTTTAACTTTATTTGGTTCTTTAATAAAACTCTCGAAATTTGCAATAACATCGAGCAATTGTTTGTTAATTTGGTCGAGATAAAAATAGTTTTTTGGGGAAAAATCCTTGGCTGTTTTATCTAACCATTTTTCAATTGGTGTGTATGATGTTGCACTTAAATTAATCCCTGTAATTTCTATACGTGCTTTATTGTCCTTGTATTGTGTGCTAACAGTATATTGCACTATACCTTTCATGGTTTGAACACCATTTTTATCAGCAGGGTTTAATATTTTTATTTGATGTTTACCAACTATTATCCCCTTAACAGCATCTTGTTCCCGAATTACACCTGTTGGGTTTTTATAAAACTTGCGAAACCATTGCTGTCCTTTGTTATACAATGAATCTTTGTTTGCTGTAACCTCAACAACTTTTGTGTAAGATATTAATTTTGAATCCTGGTCAATTGGTAGTTGAGGTTCTTTGTACTCTTCTTTTTGCGAAAAAATGTTTGTGTTTAACAAAGTTAAAAACATCAAAATCATTAATGTTTTTAAGCTATTTAAAATTGATTTTTTTGTCGGTTTCATGTTATTTATATTTTAATAGTTATTACAAAAATCTAACAATTTATTTTTTCAATAAAAACATTTGCAAAATAATAATATTCCACAAACGATTGTATAAATATTGCTCACCATTTTTAAATTTTTTAATTAACTCCGCAATATAAACATAATCAAATATCTGAGTTTTTTTAATAGCTTCCAAATTTAAATACTCATCTATTAAATAACTTAATTCGTTGCTTAACCATTTACTTAAAGGTATTGAAAATCCTTTTTTAGGGCGGTTAAAAAATTCCGGCGGATAGTATTTATTTAAAAGTTTCTTTAAAAGATATTTGTGTTCACCGTTTTTAATTTTAAGCGAATGGTGTAAGTTTAATGCAAACGAAATAATTCTTAAATCGAGAAAGGGAACTCTGACTTCGAGCGAATATTTCATCGAAGCTCTATCAACTTTAACAAGTAAATCGTCGGGTAAATAATATTGCAAATCGAATAACGATTGAGTTTCGGCAGGCAATAATTTTCTATTTGTTGCAGGTGTGTTGTAATTGAAAGATTCGCAAGCTGTTATATTTGTTAAACAGAGATTTTCAATTTCCTGTTCGCTAAAAAAATATTGTTCCTGCGAAAAAATATGACTTTGTAAATTATCGCTGTTGCGATAGTTAAACAAACGTGAAACTCTTTTCTGGCGGTTATTTCCAAGTTTCAAAGTTTTAGAAATAGGATTTCTTAAGTTTGAATAAAATGGATTTGCTAATTTATTTGCCCATTTATACGCACCATAACCATGAAAAAGCTCATCGCCACCATCGCCCGAAAGTACCATTTTTACATCGGTTGCTGCCATTTTAGAAACAAGCATTGTTGGAATAGCAGACGAATCGGCAAATGGCTCATCATAAGTAATTAAAATTTCTGGAATTAGCTTAATGGCTTCGTTTTCGGACAACAAATATTCGTGGTGATTTGTGTTTAAGTGCTTTGCCATTTTTGCTGCAAAAGGTGCTTCGTTAAATGCTTGTTCTTTAAATCCTATTGTGTAAGTGTTTATTGGCGAATTACTTCCGTTTGCAGCAATAGCTGTTATTAATCCGGAATCTATACCGCCGCTTAACAATGTTCCAAATGGAACATCGCAAAACATTCTTAGTTTAACACTATCTGTTAAAAGTTCATTTAATTTTGAAATTGCTTCGGTTTCGTTATTTATTGTAGTTGGTTCAATTACAGAATTAATATTCCAATAATCATTAAATTGCAATTTGTTATTTTCGTAATATGCAAATTGACCTTGAGGAAATTTTTTAATGTTTTTATAAATGGAATGTGGCAAAGGAATGTAACCAAGATGTAAATAACTTTTTACAGCATCGTAATTTATTTCTAACTTATCAGAAAGATATTTAAATTTTGTAATTGCTTTAAGTTCTGACGAAAACGCAAAAACATCATTATCAATAAAATAATAAAGTGGCTTAATTCCCATTCTGTCGCGGGCTATAAACAAAAGTTTTTTTTCTTTATCGAAAATTGCAAATGCAAACATGCCATTTAAAAGCGATGGAAGTTTGTTACCAACTATAGCATAAAGTTCAAGTATAGTTTCGGTATCGGAACGGGTTTTAAGTTTTAATTGATATTGTTTTGCCAGCGATTCGAAATTGTAAATCTCACCATTATAAACTATGGTGTATCTTCCGCAAGATGAAGTCATTGGTTGATTGGCAGATTCCGAAAGATCTAAAATGCTTAGTCTTTTATGCCCCAAAAAAAAGTTGTTACAAGTAAAAACACCTTCGGCATCGGGACCACGATGATTCAAATTGCGCAAAACATCAATAAACTCGGAGTTATTTATTGAAAATTTAGTTGAAACATATCCGACAATACCACACATTTTTTATTTATGATTTTAGAATTATGATTTACGATTTTGTCATGCTGAGCGAAGTCGAAGCATCTGTCATGTTGTAGTGCATTTGCTTTGCTTATTATAAACTTCATTTATTATTTTAAATATATTTTCCAAAGATACACGACTTGTTATAAAATAAAAAACGCCCGAAAATTCGGGCGTTTTTTTAATAACTGATGTTACGCAAAATTAAAATCCGATAGCATCGGACTGGCTGTTGATTAAAAAATAAAATTCTATGTAAACATTCTTTGACAGCATTATAACTATCGGATAAATAATAACTGAATCCGAAGGATTCAAGACAAGGGGGCATGCCCCCTTGTCAAACCCCTTCGGGGTCGAACTTTTGTGATTGACATTAATGCTATAAACGTAGAATCCCTTCAGGATTAATACAGATGCGTAACATCAGTTAATAAGTAAAAATAGTATTATTTCACGAGTTTTGCACT
>JAVHRE010000237.1:0-15886 GCA_036171495.1 Bacteroidales bacterium | reverse complement strand
ATTACTTTGGATTAGTAATGTGCAAAACAACTTCAGATTGAGTTCCCTGAATTTTACAAATTACTTCAATATTAACTTTAAATAAATTAGTATTACATGAGCTACTACAACTATTTGGTGTAAAAATATATATTTTTTCAGTTACACCATTTAGCATTTTGTTTTGGTAAGTACAGCATGCTTTGTTTAAACATTGAGTGAGCAATTTATTTAATTCTTCATATTTAATAAGCCCCTCTCCCTTCTCACCTTTGTAATATGAACCCGAATAACCCTCTTGAGCATTTATTTCAACTGTTGATAGCTCTTTAAGTTGTACCGTGCAATAATGCGAATCGGTAATGTATTCGCTAACAGGTTTACCTTTTACATCTTCAAAATTATTTGCTGCTGATAAAAGTATTTTGTTAAATTCTGTACAAAAATCGTATCCTTCGGAAATCACAAAATCTTCAAAATCGGCATTCTCAATAAACTTTCCATTTTCCCACTTACCTTTTTCTTTATATGAATCGGAATACCATTGGGTTCCTAACCCATTACGATTGCCATCAACAAATTCTCCGATATACTTTGTCCCGTCTGTACGAACAAACATTCCTATACCATTAAATTTGTCATTTTTAAAATTGCCTGTATAAATATTTCCCATAGCATCGGTGTATTTACCAAATCCATTTAAGTGAGAATCAATAAAATTCCCTTCATATTTATCACCGTTTTTAAAAACATATACTCCTTTACCATTTTCACAATTGCCCGAATTACAGCCAGTCTTATTTTGTGAGATAACATTTCCCACAATAAACAATGCAAATAACAGAAATTCTAATTTCATTTTATTTTTTCAACAAAAATAATAAATTTAATGCAACCAATTTTTAAATATCATAGTCATTATTAAAAAAATTATTTAATTTTGTAAAAATTTAATTAAAATCACTATGAAAAAATTTATTTTACAGTCAACATTATTGTTATTAGTTTCTTTCATGTTTTTTTCGGGATGTAAAAAAGACAAAAATGAAACAACTACAACTACAACCAACCCAACAACTACTTCTGTAACCCTTTCAGGGACAGTAATAGATGTTAATAATACACCTTTACAAGATGTTACAGTTAAAATTGGTACAACTCAAGCTACAACAGGTACCGATGGCTCATTTTTTATTTCTAACGTTACAGTTCCTCTTTCTCGTTTTGTTGTAGAATTTTCTAAAATCGGATATTTCAGTTTAGTACGTAGTGCTGTACCTGAAGCTAGCGAACAATATGATTTAGAGGTCGGATTAATAAGTGAAACTGATCCAATTTATGCCGGCTCAACAAGTTTTGCATCAAATGCTACTGGAACATTATCCATGAATGGTAGTGTAATTAATTTTCCTGCAAATGCTTTTATTAATTCTTCCGGAAGTTCATTTAATGGAACTGTTTATGTTAAAGCAGCTTATTTAGACCCTACAATGGATAATTACTCAATGTTTGTTTTTGGAGGCGACTTATATGGTAAAGATAGTACAGGAACTGAAGTAATGCTCAATCCTTATACCGGATTAAACGTAATAATTTCAGATGGAGCAAATAAATTACAACTTGATTCTATACATAATGTTAAAGCTCAGGTTAAATTTAATATTCCTGCTACTCTAATTACATCTGCTCCAAATACAATTGAATTATTTGATTTTAATGAAAATGCAGGAATGGCTTATGCAAACGGAACAGCAACTAAAACAGGTGGACAATATATGGGGCAAGTCCAACATTTTTCTTTTTGGAATTGTGCCGAATATCATCCCGGTAAAGCTTTAATTTCCGGTCGTGTAACAGATGCTAATGGTTTGCCAATTTCTGGAGTTTACATTCGTATTGGACATACTTATGCAAAAACTAATGCAGATGGATATTATCATCGCAAAGTACAAACCGGAGTAAATATTGTAGTAGGAATTCTCCCATCATACTTTGGAAATATATTAAACAACCCTCAAACACTTGGTCCTTTAGCTGATGGTGGTTCAGCAACTGCCGACTTTACAATTACTGGTCTAAAAAAGATAACCGGAAAAACTGTAAATTGCTCAGGTTCTCCAATACAAGCAAAAGTTTTGCTATCATGGTATTCTAATATTACTTCTTTAGGCAATGTGCACACATCTTGTTTTGCAAAACCAGATGGCACATTTACTCTTTTTATGGAAAATTCTGTTACTTATGCTCAAATTCATGCTTGGGGAAATGGTACAGATGCTGTAACTTTTATTGATACTATAACCAACCCATATACTGTTCCTAACATAATATTATGTCCACCTATTCAAACGGGACCAACAACTTTGGTTTTACTTGGTGGTCTATTTACAACTTCAACAACATTAAATTCGTTTAATTCATCAAAAGAAGGATATAAAGTTATTGATACAATTACTGGAAATGCTCATTCGGGAATTTATGTATATGGAAACGATGGAATGTATAACATTTCTACGAATGGTTTCCCAACTGCTGTTCCTACAACTTATACAATTGGGACAAAAAGTGGAACTACAAAAATGTATTTTAATACTTATGGAACCATTCAAGTATATGACTCATTGTTAACAGGAACAATAAAAATAACAAAAGTTAGTGCTGTTGGTGGTTTAATTGAAGGAAATTTTTCAGGAACTTCATCTACAGGTATAAGTGTAAGCGGAGTATTTTCTGTCCCAAGAATCCCAGATTATCATGGTGTAGCAAAGATTTATAAAAGATAAACAAAAAATTATTTTATTATTATAAAAATAAGTTTCAAAATTGGAACTTATTTTTTTTAATTATCGCTTATCTAATTTATTAAGTTCGAGTTTTATTAAATTATCTCTTTTATACAAATCATCTCTAAATTCGAGTACTCCATTAGTATCTATAAATGCTGTATAATAATTTATTATAATGGGAATCATATTTTTAAAAAATATATTTTTTGTTTCAAGTTTTACACTATCTTTTTTTGCGAGCAATTTCCAATTTTTATATTTTTCCAAACGCATTTTATATTTTATTTTATCTTTTTGAACTTCTGGTTCTAATCCAATTATCATTCTTACATCATCCAACTCCCATTTTTTATCGTCTTTTAAAAAGAGTGAAACTAACTTTAATGGCTGTTCTACTCTCATACATCCATGGCTAACAGCTCTGTATGCTCTGTCAAAATTATTTTTACTTGGCGTATCGTGTAAAAAGACATCAAAAGGATTATAAAAAACAAACTTTATTTTGCCAAGTGCGTTAATTTCACCAGGGTTTTGTTTAATTCTGAATGGGATGCGATTTGGGTCATACCTTTTCCAATTAATACTATCCGGATTAACTTCTTTTTCATTCAAAAACACTTTATATTCGTGGTCGCGAAGATAAAATGGGTCTTTTAAAAAGTTGTAATACAATTCTTTTTGAACAATAAACAGTGGAACAAGCCAATCGGGATTTAGTACAATATGCGATATTTTTGATTGAAAAATTGGAGTTTCGTGATTAGAAGGGCGGTCTTGAATCTTATGCGTTTTTACATATTTTTTCAAACGTTCATTATAATTATCCGGCTTTTTCTCGCCGCAACATATTTTTAATGCAACTTTTAAAGTATCATAATTATAGGCATACAACATAAATTCAGGTAAGTTTATCTTAATATTTATACTGTTATATTTATAATCATTCCATCTGAGTCGTTCTAAATTTACTGCAATTTGTTCTGCCCTATCTTTTGCAGATACATTCATTTGATTTATAGTATTTTGTCCAATTACCCCATCAGCAAGCAAACCATATTTATTTTGAAAAACTATAACTGCTTTTTTTAAGATAGTATCGTAAATATTAAAAGATTGTTTAACATACATACTATCTAATTCTTTTGTAACTATTAATCTTTTAGCAACATATAGTATAGCCAAATTAGAATCTCCAGGGTAAACTTTTGGTGTATTGAGGTTAGGAATGCTATCCCATTTTAAGTTTAATAATTTTACGTATTCTGTTTGAAGTAATTTGTAATCCTTGCTTTTGGGCTGAATAAAATTCAAATAACTAAGAATTTGATATGGGTTTAAAACTTTTTCATATTGACTTGAATCTTTTGATTTTAAAGGCAAAAAGTAACATTTGTCATATTCTTTTAAAGGATTGAAAAAACCATAACAAATATGATTTGAATAATTAATAACAGCATTTGATAATATTATTTCTATTTCGCTTAACAATTGATATGTGCTATCACATTGGTATTTAACGGATTTTAATTTGTTTATTTTTTCTGCAATTACATCATAATTATACCATCTTGGCTGTAATCCATGAGTATATGAGTTTTTTAAATAAACTATGATTGAATCTGTTATCGAAAAATTAACATTATCGTTAAACCATATAGAATTATAATTTCTTTTGGAATAAATCTTATTAAGAGTATCGAAGTTTGATAGTTCCGATAAACAAAATTGTGCTGAATCAGATGGATTATTAAAATTGTTTTTAATGAAATTATTTAGTTTTGAAGCTTCAAAGCTGTTTTTACACTCTGTTGAAACAATATCTTTAATTTCATTATTTTTACATCTTGCAAAAAAAATGACAATAACAGTAAAACTTATTAATAGTTTCAACATTTGTTAGTTGGATATAATGGATTCGATTTTTACGGATTTGCAAAATTAACTTAAAAATATTTAATTAAAAATATAACAAAATTTTATTGTATTCGTATAACCAATTGAATTAAAACTTATAACGCCATGAAAACTTTAAGTCCCTAACACAAATCTTTTCAAAGCAACTATTATTTGCTTTGTTATATTTTTAATTTATAGTTTTAGTTTTGCTCAAAAAAGCAAAATAGAAGAAAAACGTGCTGTAAATGATTTAATACTAAAGCCTTTTAATCAATTAGTTATAAAAGGTGATATTATAGTTTATTTAACTCAAAGTTCAGAACCGTCTATTTTATACGATGGTAATAAAAGTAGAATCAAGCAATTAAAAACTCAAATAAACAACGAAATATTAAGTATTACCAATAAAAACTCCCATAACAATGAAAAAATAAAAATATACTTAACAATAGAAAATCTTGAAAGCATAAAGGCAATTGGTAACGTAGAAATAGAAACCCCAACAAATATATTTTTCAATAAATTAGACTTAAATTTAAGCGAAGAGTCGGAAGCTACACTTTTTGTAAACTCCAACGATTTAAAATTAGAAGTTCATGGTAGTGGAGAGCTTAATTTAGCTGGTTTTATTGATACTTTAAAAATCAAAACTTATGATTACTGTGAGGTATATACAAAATTAAAATCGAAAAAAGTATTATGCAAAGCAACCGACAATAGTAACGTAAAACTTAAAGGAACAATTTTTAGCTTGTATATTTCATCATTTAAAAACAGTTATGTTGATGCCTTATTTTGTGAAGTTGGGAATAGTTTTATTGTTGCTTTTGATGAATCTGATATAAAGTTAACTTCATTTGATGCACCTGAAATTTATGCTTTCGATAAATCAACAATTTACTATAAAAGTATTTCTCAAGCTTTTATAATGGAAAATTCCTACCAATCTTTTATTAAAAGGGAAATCACAAAAAATATCGCAAACAAATAATGCGACTTATTTCTTTTCGATAAACTTCGAAAGCTTTTCAAAAGAATTATCTACATTCTCAATTAATTCATTATTAATTGCTTTAAAATAAGCTTTTGTTTCTTTTTTATTATTTCGGGGAGCTTTATTAATTTTAGAAAATAAATCGTTTCTTTTATCAGTTACTTGATTAATAACTTCAATTATCTCATCATTTTTTTTACCTGAATTAATTTGTAAACATAAAAAACTGTCCGAAATAACTTCGCTTACTAAGTAATCTATATCTTTCTTTATTTCTCTTATACTTGCCATAAAATATATTTTTTTGCAAATATAAGTTATTTTTTTTCTAAATTGTTTTTAAATAGATAATTTTTACTGATATTTGCTTTATGAGAATGATGTTACCTTTTGGACTTACATTAGTCATTTATATTTTAATAGAAATAATTTTTGTATATGGATTTAAAACTTTTTTAAACAAAAAGTTATATAAAATATTTTTTTGGATTAATTTAATTATCTCATTAATAATAATATTAACAGTTTCAATTTTATATTTTCAAATTCGTAACATTAATAATCACATTGCTTATACCAATATGTTTTATGGTATAAGTTACTTTGTGTTATTTTTTGTAACAAAATTAGTTTTTAATATATTTTTTATTGTAAACCAAATAATTAAATATTCAATTCAACTTTTTATTAGAAAAAAATTAAGATTAACATCAATTACATTTTTTGGGTTAACATTAGGCACATTAACCTTTATTTTAATAATTTATGGAATGTTTATTGGCAAAAATGATTTTACATTAAAAAATGTTGAAATTTTTTCAGAAAGAATTCCTAAATCATTTAACAAACTTAAAATTGTTCAAATATCCGATATTCACATTGGAAGTTTTTACTACAATTCCAATAAATTAATAAAGGTTGTAAATATCATAAACAAACAAAATCCTGATATTGTGATTTTTACAGGCGATTTAGTAAATAACTTTGCCGAGGAAGCTGATGGTTTTGATTCTATTTTTGTAAAAATTAAATCTAAATATGGGAAATATGCAGTGCTCGGTAATCACGATTTTGGCGATTATTCCATTTGGAGAACACCTGAAACAAAACAAGTTAATTTAGAAAAAATAATTTCTCATTACAAAGCCATGGGATTTAATTTATTACGAAATAATTCAGAAATAATTTCAAATGGTAAAGACAGTATAGAAATTGCAGGAGTTGATAATTGGGGGCTACCTCCTTTCAAACAATATGGCGATTTAAAAAAAGCCCTTCAAAACTCTTTACCCAATAAATTTACAATTATGTTAAGTCACAACCCCTCATATTGGGACGAAGAAATAAAATTTTATAAAAATATTGATGTTACATTCTCTGGGCACACACATGGAGGGCAATTGGGTTTTGAGAAATTCGGAATAAAATGGAGCCCGATAAAATACAAGTATCCACATTGGGCTGGCTTATATCAAAATAAAAACAACTATTTATATGTTAATCGTGGATTAGGATGTATCGGGTTTTTAGGCAGAATTGGTATGCCACCCGAAATAACTTTAATTGAGATTAATAAAAAATGATGTTTTTAAATTCCATATTAAGAGATATTTGGCATTATACTAATTATGGATATCAATACCTGATAATTATTGTTATAATAATTGTAATTCTATATTTAATACTCGAACATAGAGACCCGAATAAAACTTTATCATGGATTTTAGTTATTATTCTTGTGCCAATCGTTGGATTGATTTTATTTTATTTTTTAGGAAAAAATTATCGTAAAAAACGAATTTTTACTAAAAAGGGAATTGTAGATATTAGGCAAACAGAAAAACTTATTGCATGGCAATCTGAACACTTACTTGACGATTTAGACATTACAAATTCAACTGTTTTGTCTAAAATAGGAATAATTAAATTGTTGATAAACAACAATAAAGCACTTTTAACGCATAGCAATAAAGTTACAATTTTAAATAATGGTAACGAAACATTTCCCGCCATTTTTGAAGCATTAAAAGAAGCCAAACATCATATTCATCTTGAATATTATATGATAGAAGAAGGTGAAATAGGACTGCAATTGAAAAATATTTTAATTGAAAAAGCAAAACAAGGTGTAGAAGTTAGAATAATATACGATGACGTAGGTTCTTGGGGGCTTAGTAATAAATACATACGAGACCTTAAAGATGCCGGCATTCATGCTTATGCTTTTATCCCTGTTCGTTTTCCACGTTTTGCTCAAAAAATTAATTTCAGAAATCATCGTAAAATCATTATTATTGATGGAAAAACGGGATTTATTGGCGGTTTAAACTTTGCTGACCGCTATTTATATGGAATTCCGGAAGTATGGTTTTGGCGCGACACTCATTTAAAATTAGAAGGAACATCTGTTGGTAGCTTACAAGTTATTTTCTTAACAGATTGGTATTTTACTACAGACCATCTTTTAAATGAGCAAATATATTTCCCAAAGTTTAACCCTTGTGAAAAGTGTTTAGTGCAAATTGCCACAAGCGGACCCGATTCAGATTGGGATAGTATTATGCAGGCATATTTTTACACAATTTCTACAGCACATAATTATTTATACATATCTACCCCTTATTTTATTCCAAACGAAAGTATTTTAACTGCAATTAAAACAGTTGCTTTAAGTGGAGTAGATGTAAAAATTATTTTGCCAAGCCGTTCCGATTCAAAACTTACTTATTATGGTTCAATGTCGTATATTAAAGAATTACTTGAAGCTAACGTAAGTATATTTATGTATAACAGAGGATTTACGCACAGTAAAGTTTTAATTGTTGATGATATTATTAGCTCTGTTGGAACTGCTAATATGGATTTAAGAAGTTTCGACCAAAATTTTGAAGTGAACGCTATTGTTTACGACGAAAAAATTTCAAGAAAACTTAAAGAATACTTCTTAGAAGATATAACTTATTGCGATAAATTAAGTTTAGAAACTTACAACAAAAGACCAATTGCAAGGCGAATAGCCGAAGGTATTGCACGCATTTTTAGTCCTATTTTATAATTAGTGTTTGCAAGAAAAAACAAAGTGAATGTCAGTTTCCTTATCATAATACTTGATGCGTCTGAGTTTTTCAGAATAGTTTTTCAAAGCATAGAACCCTAAAAGTTTAATAGTTTGGTCGCATTGCACACCCTTGCTCTTGTCGCATTCATAGGAGTACAGACGTCTAAACTTGAAGTTAGTTTTTGCCCGAGTTACAAAAAATGCTCCTGCCTGATGGATTTTGTACAAGCGTTCAAAATCAATTTTATTTCAGCATCTCACAATCAAAGGTCTGTCTTCAATATGAGATGGCGGGTTAAGCCCGCCATGACGCAATTTATTAATTTTCAGAACCCATCTAAAATACAATGCAACTTATTTTAACTTTTTATTTGATTATTGAAATTTGAAGTTTGGAATTTATTTGATATTTGTAGCTTGTAATTTGAGATTTTAAAATTATTTTAGCTTAATCTCGCGATAAAAGAAAATTATTTTTCGACAATATTTCATTTGCTTCATTTAGACGTTCAATTGTTCCAATGTCCATCCAAAAACTGTTATCATGGTTGTATGCCATTATTTTATAATTTGAACAAAGTTCAATATATAAATTGGTAATTGAAAAAGCACCATCATATTTGTTCATCAAATTAAATATGTCATAATTAAGAATTTGTATGCCGCTAAATGCTAAAGGGCGTAATTTTGAGATACTTTTAGTTTGAATTCTAATTTCGTTTGTAGCCATATTTTTCCAACCACAAAGCAAATTGTTTTGGTCGAATAAAAAGTATCTTGATGTTTTTCTATTTCTAACAGCTAATGTAGCAAGAACTCCAGATTCTAAATGAAAATTATATAGTGAAAGTAAATTCACATCTGTTAATATATCAACATTATAAACTAAAAATGGTTTTTTATCATCAAAAAAATCTACAACTTTTTTAAGCCCACCGCCTGTATCTAAAAGTTGAGTGCTTTCATCAGAAATTAAAATATCAGCATTAAAATTATTTTTTGAAATTAAAAAATCTATTATTTGTTCGGGAAAATGATAAACATTTACAACTATTTCATTAAAACCAAAATGAATTAAATTTTTAATCGCATACTCAATTAATGTGATGCCATTTATTTCGGCTAAAGCTTTAGGTTTGCATAATGTTAAAGGTTGTAAGCGAGTACCTATACCGGCAGCCAGTATCATAGCTTTTGCAGTTTGTGCCATTATTTTTTCCAATTATCTTTATTAGTATGCTCTAACTCAATATTAATTTGGTATTTCGATTTTAAATATTCCGCAAGTTTCTCGGCACAATATACCGAACGATGTTGCCCACCTGTACATCCAAAAGAAACCTGAAGGTTTGTAAAATTTCTCGAAATGTATTTTTCAACACTCTGTTCTACAATTTTATACACGTTGTTAAGAAATTGGTTTACTTCTTGTTCGTTATTTAAGTATTCCATAACTTTTGTATGTTGCCCGGTAATTGTTTCATATTCTAAAATTCTTCCAGGATTAGGTAATACTCTGCAATCGAATATAAAACCACCTCCATTTCCGGAATCATCAACAGGAATACCTTTTAAATACGAAAAACTATATATTTTAACACACAACGAATTTTGCGGAAACACTTTACCCGAAATTTTTTTTAAATCGTTAGAATTTGTAAGTTTTTTAAGTAAATTAGTTAATGTTGGTATATTAACATTAAGCTCAATATTATTAAGCAGCCATTCTAAATTTTTTAAAGCATAAGGAATACTTTTCAAAAAATGTTCTTTCTTTTCGTAAAAACCTCTGAATCCATAAGCACCCATTGCCTGCATTATTCGTATCAGCACAAAAGCATAATAATAACTTTTAAATTCAGTTTCATCAACTTTAATATTTTCACTAACTTTATTTATATAATAATTGAGAAGCTCCTGACGATAATTATCAGGAATATTTGCTTTAGCATCATACAATAATGAAGCTACATCATAATATAAAGGTCCTTTTCTCCCACCTTGATAATCTATATAATATAAGGTATCATCTTTAAGCATTATATTCCTCGACTGGAAATCGCGATACAAAAAATACTTACAATCGGCTTTTGAAAGGTAATTTACAAATACTTCAAAATCATTTTCTAAATCTTGTTCATCAAAATTCACTTTTGCAAGTTTTAAAAAATAATATTTAAAATAATTCAAATCCCACATCATTGATTGTTTATCGAAGCGAGCACGGGGATAACAAAATGAATAATCGAGCTCTTTGCCTCCAACAAATTGAAATTTAATTAAATCATCAAGCACACGTTTATATATGTTTAATAGATTTTTATTGAAATTTCCATCACTCCTGTTTTCTTCAATAAAAGAGAACAAAGTGGTATCGCCCAAATCTGATAGTATGTATATGTTGTTATTAATTTCATCAGCAATTACCTGAGGAACGTTTAATTTACAATTATTAAAGTGTTTAGAAAAATGAATAAAAGCTAAATTTTCTTTTGGGTCGGGATTGTATGCACCAATAAATGTTTCGTTATTAGTTGTTAGTCTATAATATTTTCTATTAGAACCAGAAGGTGGTAGTTGTTGAGTACTAATTACTTCAACTCCTTTTGATTTTAACAATAAGGAACTTAATTTATTTTCAATACTTTGCTTTTCCAAAATAATTTTTTAATAGGCAAACATAGTAAAATTGAACGAATATTTAAAACTCGTATTTGTAAAATTGAAAATATGATATACTTCGAATATTCGGATTTGCAAAAAAAGCAAAATTGAATGTAAAGTATTACTATTTCTAAATCTCCCGAATACCCGAAGCTTCAGAACGAAATTGCTTTTTACTAACCTATTGACAACTAAAAAAAATAAAATAAAAATAACATTATGCAGATTTTATTATTATTACTTATAATAACAACTGATAAATTAATTATATATTTTTAAAATGTTTTTTTTAGGAATAATTTGCAATAAAAAAATCGAACTTGTTAATAAACTAATTACTTTATAATTGTATTGTACACATATAATGATTGTTGTGAAGATAAATGATTTTTAATAATTGTTGAAAAAATCTGATAATATTTGATTTTATTTGATACAATCTTATGATTTTTAATTTAAAATTGCACGAAATTATTTATTTATAATTATTAATTTTTTAAATTAAAATCATGGAAAACACTTCATTAGATGTCTCACTAATCACCGAAAAAGAAATAAACAAAGAAGACGAACCTCCAAGTTTGTTAACTAAAAGCCGTATAAACAGGCACAAAATCATAGATTCACTATTACAAACAACCGACAATAAAACAACATCAAACTTTAGAAATCATTTTTTACCTGGCGTTACTGATGATGAATGGAATGATTGGCATTGGCAAATAAAAAACAGTTTTAGATATAGTTCACAATTAGAAAAATTTTTCAATATAAAACTTAACGAAAATCAAGATTCTAAAAATAAAGATTTGATGCCGTTAAGAATTACTCCTTATTATTCAAGTTTGATTAATTTTTCAAATCCTAACGACCCTTTATTTAAAAGTGTTGTTCCAACTTCAAGCGAGTATAAAATATTTCCGGGCGAATCATCCGACCCACTTCACGAAAACAATAGCAGTCCTGTTCCTAATTTAGTACATCGTTACCCCGACCGTGTTTTGTTCCTTGTTACAGGATTTTGCAGTACATATTGTAGATATTGCACACGTTCGCACATGGTTTCAAAAAAAGATAAATCGCATTTTAATCTCAACGACTTTGAACCCGCTTTCAAATATATCGAAAAACACGAAGAAGTTAGAGATGTGCTTTTATCAGGTGGCGACCCATTTACATTACCTCAAGAAAGATTAGAGTATATTTTAAAAAGACTTCGTAACATAGAACACGTTGAGATAATTCGTATCGGTACAAAAGTTCCTGCTGTATTGCCACAGCGAATTACTCAAGAATTTGTAGATATGTTAAAAAAATATCATCCTTTATTTTTAAGCATACATTTTACTCACCCAAATGAACTTACTCCCGAAGTAGAAAAAGCTACAGCACTTTTAGCAAATGCAGGTATTCCTTTGGGAAGTCAAACTGTATTATTAAAAGGTATAAATGATAATGTTGAAACAATGCGAAAATTAATGACTGGTTTATTAAAATTTCGTGTTCGTCCATATTATTTATATCAATGCGACCCTATACTTGGCTCTGGTCACTTTAGAACAACTGTAAAAAAAGGATTAGAAATAATTAAAGGAATGCGTGGTTTCATATCAGGTTACGCAATACCCGCTTATGTTATTGATGCTCCTGGTGGCGGTGGAAAAATTCCTCTGCTCCCCGATTATGTAACATCACACACTAAAAACGGTTTAGAGCTTAAAAATTACGAAGGAAAAACATATTTATATCCTGATTATATTGAAGAATAACAAAGGAAAAAACATGCTCGTAGGTATAACTTACGACCTTCGTACCGACTATTTAAAAGAAGGATTTACACAAGAAGAAACAGCCGAATTCGATAAAGAAGAAACTATTGAAGGCATCGAAAATGCTCTGAAAAATGCTGGTTATAAAACTGAACGAATTGGGAATATACGAAACTTAGCAAAGCTTTTAACAAAAGGAAAAAGTTGGGATATAGTTTTTAATATTTCCGAAGGTATGTACGGAATGGCTCGCGAATCGCAAGTTCCATGCTTATTAGACGCATACAATATTCCTTATGTTTTTTCAGATGGTTTAGTGCTTGCAGTTTCTTTACATAAAGGAATTACTAAGAGAATTATTCGTGATGCAGGCATTGCAACTGCCGACTTTGCAATTGTTGAAACGGTTTCCGATTTAGAAAATATCAACTTAAAATTTCCATTATTTGCAAAACCTATTGCCGAAGGAACAGGTAAAGGAATATCAGGACTTTCAAAAATCAGTTCTAAAACTGAATTAAATAAAGTTTGCAAAAACCTTCTTAAAAAATATAATCAACCGGTTTTAGTTGAAAATTTTTTATCGGGACGAGAATTTACTGTCGGTATAGTTGGTACCGGTAAAGAAACTAAAGCAGTTGGTATAATGGAAGTTGTATTTCGTAAACATGAAAAAACAAAAATTTACAGTCTCGAAAACAAAGAAAATTACCATGAAGTAATTGATTATTTGGTTCCGGAAAAAGAAGTTATTGAAAAATGTTATAAATTAGCCGAAGATTGTTGGCAAATATTAGGATGTCGCGATGGCGGTAGAATTGATTTAAGAATGGACGGTTTTGGAAAATTGAATTTTATTGAAGTAAATCCGCTGGCTGGACTCAATCCGGTTCATTCCGATTTGCCAATTTTGTGCCGTTTTGCAGGAATAAGCTACCAACAATTAATTGAAATGCTTATGAGAGCGGCAATAAAAAGATTAAAAAAATGAAAAAAATAGAAAAAATCGCAATAGTTTATAACGAAGTTCAACAAAATGCAGGTCCCGATGAACTTGATATACTCGACCAAGTTAAATTAGCCGAAAACAGTTTGCACGAATTAGGTTATAATACTTGTAAAATAACTGTAAATCTTGATTTATCTAAATTAAAGAAATCTTTACTCGAAGAAAAACCTGATATCATTTTTAATTTAGTTGAAAGCATAAACAACAATGGCGAATTGCTATACTTTGCCCCTGCTCTTTACAATCATTTAAGAATTCCATATACAGGAGTTAACACCGAAGGACTTTTTTTAACAACAAACAAACCATTATCAAAAAACTGGATGCGAAAAAACAATATTCCAACAGCCAATTGGTTTGAGTTATACGAAACAGATAAACTCGATAAAAACAAAACATACCTTGTAAAACCTAAACTCGAAGATGGCTCACTTGGCTTTGATGATGACTTGGTGTTTAAAGGAGCCGATGTTAACAAATTTGAAAAAATTAAAACATTAAGCCCTTTCCATTTTTTTATTGAAGAATATATCGAAGGTCGGGAGTTTAACATTTCAGTTTTGGGAGGAAACAAAGGACCAGAAGTTTTGCCAATTCCAGAAATGAATTTTCATAATTATCCCAAAGACAAACCCAAAATAATGGGATTTCGTTCAAAATGGGAAGTAAATAGCTTTGAATATAAAAATACTTCACGAAGTTTTATTGATGAAAAAAACGAAAAAGATTTAGTAGCAACACTTAAAAATATTTGTATAAATTGTTGGAATTCATTTCAATTATCAGGATTTATAAGGGTTGATTTTAGAGTAGATAAAAATAATAATCCTTATGTTTTAGAAATTAATGCAAACCCATGTATTACACCTGAAAGCGGTTTTTATAGTGCTTGCGAAGAAGCAAATTATTCTTTTTCTCATGTTGTTGAAAGATTAATAGAAGATACAATTAAAAATATTCAGTAAATATATGGAAATAACATTTCGTACAGAACTAAGAGAGTCAGATTTAACTGACATTAAGAATATTATAGAATCTACGGGTTTTTTCTACGATTTTGAAATTCCTGTTGCTGTTGATTTGGCAAGAGAAGCATTAACACATGGTCAGGAGCAAACTGAATATTATTTTTTATTTCTTGAAGTTGATGGAAAAACTGTAGCTTACTCATGTTATGGTCCAATTGCATGCACAATAGGCAGCTATGATTTATACTGGATTGCCACACATAATGACTTCAGGGGAAAGGGTGTTGGTAAACTCTTATTGGAAAAAACACACGAAGCAATTAAACAAAGAGGTGGAAAAATAGTTATTGCCGAAACATCCGGTACCGAAAAATATCATCCAACAAGAATGTATTATAATAAAGTTGGATATAAAGCCGAAGCAATAATTAAAGATTTTTATCAGCCCGGCGACGATAAATACATGTTCGTTTTTAGACTTTAGAAACGACTAAAACCAAGATATATGTGTGTTTTTTTTTAATTAGTGTTAGAAAAAAAACTACTTAAAAATTACATTTGCTAACGTTTGGCGGTTGAATTTGGCGGGCTTTTACTTGCAAATGGTTGTCAAAACGTAACGAAGATAATTTACAAAGTAAATTGTCAAGTTGCACTGAACTGCCCGCTAAATACTAACAGTGTGTTAGCGTTAGTTATATTTTAATCCCAATTGTAACTTTGCCGCCTAAACCTTTCTCAACTATTTCAAAGAGAGTCTTTA
>JAVHRE010000236.1:0-3303 GCA_036171495.1 Bacteroidales bacterium | reverse complement strand
AACATAAAACAATAAACGATAAACGAAATATAAACAGATGAATTATGGATTTAAGTAATTTAAAACCAGCAAAAGGCTCAATAAAAAACGAGAAAAAAAGATTAGGACGTGGACAAGGTTCTGGTAAAGGTGGTACAGCTACTCGTGGTAACAAAGGAGCAAAATCACGTTCCGGTTATTCACGTAAACGTGGATTTGAAGGAGGACAAATGCCTATTCAAAGAACTTCACCGAAATTTGGGTTTAAAAACTTTAACAGAGTAGAATATAAAGCCGTAAATATTAAAGATATTCAACGTCTTGCAGAAGAACAAAATTTAAGTTCAATTGACCCGGACATTTTATACGAATATGGTATGATACCTAAAAATTGTCTTGTAAAAATTCTTGGCGTTGGAACATTAACCAAAAAAGTTGAAGTTAAAGCACACGCATTTAGTGCTACTGCTAAAAAAGCAATTGAATCATTAGAGGGTACAATTATTAAACTATAAGATTTTTTTAATGAAAAGATTTATCGAAATAATAAAAAATATTTATAAAATTGAGGAGCTTCGTTCCCGAATCCTCTATACTTTAGGTATTTTACTGATTTACAGACTTGGTTCTTTTGTGGTTTTACCGGGTATAGACCCCTCAATGCTCGAAAATCTTAGTAAACAAACATCACAAGGCATTTTAGGTTTGTTAGATATGTTCTCTGGTGGAGCATTTTCGCATGCCTCAATTTTTGCACTTGGTATTATGCCTTACATTTCTGCATCTATAGTTATTCAATTAATGGGAATTGCAGTTCCTTATTTCCAGAGATTACAAAAAGAAGGCGAAAGTGGTCGAAAAAAAATAAACCAAATTACACGATATTTAACAGTTCTCATTCTTTTACTTCAAGCTCCAAGTTATTTAACTAATCTTCATGCTCAACTACCAGCTGAAGCATTTGTATTAACAGGAAATTTCTTTACAATTTCTTCAATATTAATACTTACAGCAGGTACAATTTTCGTAATGTGGCTTGGCGAAAAAATTACCGATAAAGGAATTGGAAATGGTATTTCATTAATAATTATGATTGGAATTATTGCCCGATTACCTTTTGCGTTTGGAGCTGAATTTGCTTCCCGCATTGCCGGTGGTGGAGGATTAGTAGTATTACTCGTAGAATTAATTATGTTTTTATTAGTTATTGCTAGTAGCATTTTATTAGTTCAAGGAACACGCAGAATACCAGTTCAATATGCAAAACGTATTGTTGGAAATAAACAATATGGTGGTGTTCGCCAGTATATTCCTTTAAAAGTTAATGCTGCTGGTGTAATGCCAATTATTTTTGCACAAGCACTTATGTTTATTCCTACTATAATTGTTGGTTTTACCGATTCAGGTTCAGGTTTTGCTGCTTCATTTACCAGATACACAAGTTTTTGGTATAATTTTGTTTTCGGGTTACTAATAATTGTATTTACATATTTTTACACAGCTATTATTATGAACCCAGTTCAGATGGCCGATGATATGAAGAAAAACGGTGGTTTTATTCCCGGTGTAAAACCAGGTAAAAAAACTTCTGAATTTATAGATTCTATTATGTCTAAAATTACACTCCCAGGTTCTGTTTTTCTTGCATTTATAGCAATTATGCCTGCATTTGCTGGATTAACAGGAGTAAATAATCAGTTCGCACAATTTTATGGTGGAACTTCATTATTGATTTTGGTTGGAGTAGTTTTAGATACATTACAACAAATTGAAAGTCATCTCCTTATGCGTCATTACGATGGTTTAATGAAAACCGGTCGTATTAAAGGACGTTCATCGGGAGCTGCTGCAATGTAGTTAAAAAACGTTCTTTGATGGTCTTATATAAAACTGACGAAGAGATTGAATTAATTAAGCAAAGTTGTCAATTGCTTTCAAAAACTTTTGGTTACATTAAACAATTTATTGTACCAGGAGTAAAAACAATTGAAATTGATAAAAAAGCTGAAGAGTTTATTCTTGCTCATGGTGGTATTCCTTCTTTTAAAGGTTATCATGGTTTCCCAAATGCACTTTGTATTTCTGTAAACGATAAAGTAGTGCACGGAATTCCATCAGACTATGAGATAAAAGATGGCGATATAGTTTCGGTTGACGGAGGTTTAATTTTAAATGGATTTCATAGCGATTCAGCTTATACTTTTGAAGTTGGAAATGTTAGTCCAGATAAAAAATTATTACTTAAAGTTACTAAAGATGCTTTATTCAAAGGAATTTCGATGGCAATAGAAGGAAATCGTATTGGAGATATTGGAAGCACCATTCAACATCATGCCGAAAGTAATGGATATTCTGTAGTTAGAGAATTAATTGGTCATGGTATTGGAAAAAATCTTCACGAAGAACCAGAAGTTCCTAATTACGGTAAAAAAGGAAAAGGATTACAAATTCGTCAGGGATTGGTTATTGCAATTGAGCCTATGATAAATATGGGCAAAAAGGAAATAAAACAATGGAAAGATGGATGGACAATCTCTACCAGAGATGGAAAACCATCGGCACATTTTGAACATACTATTGCAGTAAGAAATGGAAAGACCGAAATATTAACAACTTTTGATTATATAGAAAAGATAAATAATAACTAAATTTTATCAGTAAAAAAAAGTGAAAGTTAGAAAAATAAAGTTAAACAATGGTCATTCAATAGTAACTCATTGTAAAAGACAACTGAATGACAATATACAATGAACATAGAACAATAAATATATTAAATCATAATTCATAAATCGTAAATCAAAAATAAGTATATGGCTAAACAGCCCTCAATTGAGCAAGATGGTACAATAATAGAAGCATTGTCGAATGCAATGTTTCGCGTTCAGTTACAAAATGGACACGTTATTACTGCTCATATATCTGGAAAAATGAGAATGCATTATATTAAAATTCTTCCAGGTGATAAAGTTAGAGTTGAAATGTCGCCTTATGATTTAACTAAAGGTAGAATAAGTTTTCGTTATAAATAATTTGAAATTAAAATAATATGAAAGTTAGAACATCTGTAAAAAAACGTAGCCCAGAATGTAAAATCGTCCGCAGAAAAGGACGTCTTTATGTTATTAATAAAAAAAATCCAAAATTTAAACAACGTCAAGGATAAATGCTTAACTTTGTAACTTTGTTTAAACAATTTTAAATCATAAATAATCGAATATTGATGATTTTTATAGACAATAATAAATAAACAATAATAAATAGTAAATAAAATATGGCACGTATCGCAGGAGTAGATATACCTGACAAAAAAAGAGGCGAAATTGC